>NZ_JBEYTJ010000003.1:274198-424507 GCF_040642995.1 Nonomuraea sp. NPDC047529
GCTCCGCCCCCATCCCTCAAATATACCGACTGGGTCCCGGCGGCGGTGCTTTCCCGCCTAACCACCCCCCCCCACTTACGGCCGGACCCCGCGACACCCCGGTCCCACCAGGAACGGGAACCGGGGTGTCGCAGACGCTGCGCTCGGGCCGGCCAGGAATCCGGCGCCGGACGCGCCCCCCTAAGGGGGCATTTCAGCCCGGCCGCGAGGGAGGATGCGGCCGGGCTGCTTGTGGGACGTCATGAAGCCAGGAACTTGGCGAAGACCGAGCGGTGGCGACGCTCGGAACGCTGTCCCTTCAGTGCTTCCCGTACGCGCCGCTGCTCGGCGGCGGCCCGACGGAGTTCGGCGGCGTGGTGCTGCATGACGCTGTATTCGAGTTCGGCATTCATCCGAGTGCTCCTGCTGTTCGTGTTCCTTGTTCCCTGCACTTTTAAGACTCCTCCTAAGGCCCCTCCCGCCACATCGGGCGGATGTCCTATCTGCCGGGGTTCGGGCAGGTAGGGAGGTACTTAGGCGGGCGCGTCCGTGGGCTAAGCACGTACGGGGATACCTAGGCGGGAACGTGGACGGGCCGCCCCACCCGAGGTGAGGCGGCCCGCCGGCAGGACGAACAGGCAGGTCAGAGCTCGTCCGTGAACTTGACGGTGACCTTGGAGAAGCCCAGCGACTTCAGCATGCCCGTGAGCATCGACTTGGTGTTGGCGTCCGCCCGCGCCCGCAGGTCGCTGGCCACGGCCGCCTCCGTGATCTTCTTCTCCGCCAGCAGGTAGAGCTCGCGCTGGTCGCCAGGGGAGCCCGACAGGAAGTCCTGGACGCGGTCGAGCAGGCCGCGCTGCTGGGCGAACACGTACGAGCGGCTGTTGTCCAGGTTGGGCTTCTCCAACTGGGCGCGCGGGAGCCGGACGGTGGCCTCGGTGCGGTCCTTATTCACGGTCACCGCGCCCGCCGCCATGGCCGAGAAGTCCACGTACGCGTCGACGCCGCCGGCGCCCACGAACAGCGTGCGGGTGCCCTTGACCGCGTCGGGCAGGAAGTTGGCGTCCTTCTCCAGGTCGACGACGACCTGGAAGGTGCCCGTCGCCGCCTCGAACCGGCTGAGGTCCTTGATGGACTGCAGCAGCACCGGCTGACTGCGGTCGACGGTCTGCTCTCCGAACGGGTTGAGCCACGTCCAGGCCAGCCGGCCGCCCACCACGAGCAGGACCGCCAGGACGAGGAACCCCGCCGCATATCGCCACCTGCGGCGCCGCCGGGGAGCCAGGTCCGGCGGCGTCGTCTGGGAAGTCGTCATGGGGCATGACTACCCGCCAGGCGATCATCAGTGCCAGCCGTATGGTGACATCTTCGTCGTCAGCCTGAGGTGCCCGCGGTGCCGGGGTCGGGGTAGACCGGGTAGACGTGGCTGCTCTCGGGCGTGACGCCGGAGGGCGGCGTCAGGACCGCGGTGGGAGCCGGGCCGCCGCCGAAGTGCGTGCTGGACAGGCGGCAGGACTGGAAGTCGCTGTAGAACATGCGCAGCCACTCCCTGCGCTGGTGCTCGTCGAGGCCGGAGAACCAGGACGCGGCGTACTGGTGCTCGGGCAGCGGGCCGCCGGGCAGCGGCTCGCCGCGCAGCCAGGCCATCACGATCTCCCGGTAGCCGTCGGCCGGCGTGCCGGGGCAGCGGGCGGCCAGCGCGTCGATGTACTCGTAGGCCGCCTCCTCGGCGAACCCCGCCGACAGGTCGGGCACGTGGATGGGCGCCAGGCCGTTGGAGGGCTTCAGCGGCTCGTCCAGCGGCCGCTGCTCCACCCGCGTGAACGCGGCCGGCGTGCCGGCCAGGCGTGAGGCGATCTGCGTGAACACCGCGCCCAGCTCGGTCTGCCCGGCCCGCATCCCGGGGTGCAGGCAGACCGTGATCGGCCATTCCTGGCAGGCGTAGGCGATGTCCTCGGCCGCGGCCGGCTTGGGGTGGGCCAGCATCCGCGACACGCCCATGCCCGCCGCCAGCACGGCCAGCAGCGCGCACGCCAGCACCAGGGCCTGCCTGGTCACCAGCGCCGCCCAGCCGAGCAGCAGCGCGCAGGTGATGCCGAGCAGCCAGATCGTCTGGTCGAAGAACGGCGCCCCGCCCAGCCCCTGGAACAGGTCGTACGGCTCGCCCGTGCCCGGCACCAGCCGGTCGGCCAGCCCCCGGTCGTCGGCCAGCCACGAGAAGGCGACGTAACAGGCCAGCCCCGCGATCGGCGGCGTGAGCGCCTTGGGCACGACCCAGCCGGCCACCCACCCGATCACCGCGTAGAGCGCCAGGCCCGCCATGCCCATGCCGAGGCCGGACAGGCTCAGCCGCCCCGCCTGGTCGGTGAGCACGGTCTTGACCGCCAGCACCAGCACCGTCGCGCCGAACGAGCCCAGCACCACCACCACGATGGCCAGCGGCGCCTTGAGCGCCCGCCACGTGGTGAGCGAACGCCCGCGCAGCGCGCGCCGCTTGCGCAGCGCCACCCACGCGGCGAACGCGGCCGCCACGGGCCCGGTCATCCGCAGCGAGCCGATGACCGCCGCCAGGATGTTCTCCCACGCGTCGACGCCAGGTATCAGGACGTTCCACGCCGCGACCAGGCCGAGAGCGAGCAGCACCGCCACTGTCACGGCCGCGCTGTGCTTCAGCTCCTCGCGTGTAACGCCCGCGTGCTCACGCACCCTGTATCCCGTTGCAGTTCACCAAGCACCCCCCGTGCCCCTGGCAATGCGGAAGAATGTCAGCCCAGATCCGTCCCCACGGCAGTTGGACTTGGCTTCCGCGTCACCTTACGTAAGAGAACCATAACGGAGCGTGATGATTGACGGTCGGATTCTTGGTCAAGCGGTGAAGCCTGTCGCTCCAGGTAGCCCGACGAAACCGGGACGAGAGGCGCGCTAACGTAGCGCTGTGTCCCAGCCGAAGCCGCTCAATCTGCCGTTCGATCCCATCGACCGCGCCGCGGAGAGCTGGCGTGCCCGCTTCGGGCCTTCCTCCGCGATGGCAGCGGTCACCTCGATCATGAGAGCACAGCAGATCCTCCTGTCACAGCTCGACTCCCTCCTCAAGCCCCACGATCTCACCTTCGCCCGCTACGAGGCCCTGGTGCTGCTGACCTTCAGCCACACCGGCTCGCTGCCGCTGTGGAAGATCGGCGAGCGGCTCATGGTCCATCCCACCAGCGTCACGAACACGGTGGACAGGCTGGAGAAGTCCGGGTTCGTCTGCCGCCTGCCCAACCCCCGCGACGGCCGCGGCGTGCTCGCCGAGATCACCGACCAGGGCAGGGAGGTCGTGCGCCGGGCAACGGACGACCTGATGGCCGCCGAGTTCGGCCTGACGATGTACGCCGAGGACGAACTCCAGCAGATCTTCGACCAGCTCCGCACGCTGAGGGTGGCGGCGGGTGACTTCTCCGGCCCGTCCATGCGGCAAGATGAGGAGCATGGCGGACTTCTCTAGGCCCGGGTCGCTCTACGGAGCTGTGGACCTGGGCGCGCGCAAACAGGCACTGGATGCCCAGGCCCGGCGGGAGGCCGCCGGTCCCCAGGGGGCCACCTCGTCCTCGGTCGTCGACGTGACCGAGGAGACGTTCACGACGGACGTCATCGACCGTTCGATGACCGTGCCGGTGGTGCTCGACCTGTGGTCGCCCCGGTCGCCGGGCAGCGCCCAGCTCAGCCCCGTGCTGGAGAAGGTGGTCGGCGACATGGGCGGCCGGGCCGTGCTGGCCAAGGTCAACGTCGATGCCAGCCCCCAGATCGCACAGGCGCTGCGGGTGCAGGCCGTGCCCACCGTGCTGGCCATCTTCCAGGGGCAGGCCGTCACCGGCTTCCAGCAGGTGCTGCCCGAGCAGGAGGTGCGCCGCTGGCTCGACGAGCTGATGGGCGCGGTCGAGCAGTTCTACCAGGCCAACCCCGACGCCCGGCCGCCCGCGGCCGAGGAGGGGGAGGAGGCGCCCGCCGGGCCGCCCGCCGACCCCGACCTGGTGGCCGCCGAGCAGGCCATCGACGCCGGAGACCTCGACGCGGCCGAGGCGGCCTACCAGCGCCTGCTGGCCCGCATCCCGGGCGACGAGGACGCCAAGATGGGCCTGGCGGGCGTCGGCCTGATCAAGCGCACCTCCGAGGCCGACCCGGCCGACGTGCAGCGGCGCCTCCAGGACCCGTCCGACATCGACGCGCAGCTGCTCGCCGCCGACCTGGAGATGCTCTCCGGCGCGGTCGACGAGGCGTTCGAGCGCGTCGTGGCCGTGGTCAAGCGCACCTCGGGCGACGACCGCGACCGGGCCAGGAAGCATTTGCTCGGGCTTTTCGACGCATTGCCGTCAGACGACCCATCCTTGGCGAAAGCGCGTAGAGCATTGGCGAACGCCCTGTTCTAACCTGGAGGTATGCGGGTCGTCACGATCTCCGCGGCCTACGGCACGGCCGGCAGCCACATCGGCCCGGCCGTCGCCGAACGGCTCGGCGTGCCCTTCGTCGACCGTGCCATCCCCAGCGCGGTGGCCAAGGAGCTCGGCTGCACGCTGGAGGAGGCGCTGGCCCACGACGACCGCGCCGAGCACGGCCTCGGCAGGCTCCTGTCCGGCGCGATCAGGCTGCCCACGGTCACCTTCGGCGGGGTGGACATGTACGTCCCGGGCGCGATGCCCCTGCCGCCGGAGGAGTTCGTCCGGCGCACCGAGCGCATGCTGAAGGAGATGGCGCTCACCCAGGGCGGCGTCTTCCTGGGCCGTGCCGGGGCCCTGGTGCTGGCCGACCATCCGGGCGCGCTGCACGTCAGGCTCGACGCGCCGCTCAAGCGCCGGATCCGCCAGACGGCCACGCTGAGCGGGATGAGCGAGCGGGAGGCGAAGGCCGTCATCGAGGACAACGACCGGGCCAGGACGGCGTACGTCCGCCATTTCTACCGGGCGGATCCGGGCGATCCGTGCCACTATCACCTTGTGCTCGACAGCACCACGATCCCCGTCCCCGCGTGTGTCGAACTCATCGTCACCGCTGCGACGGCACTGGGTTGACCTGATGCCCCCTATCCTGGGATGACTTCTTGGTCAGTCCCGAAGGAGCGATTGACGTGGCGACCGTCCCGAGTGTGTCGTACTCCATAACCGTGCGTCTTGAGGTGCCCGCAGGCGGCAAGGCCGTGAGCCAGCTCACCCACGCCGTAGAGTCGGCCGGAGGCGTGGTGACCGCACTCGACGTCACCAACGCGGGCCACGAGAAGCTCCGCATCGACGTCACCTGCGCCGCGCGTGACACCGACCACGCGCAGGCCATCGTCGACCAGCTGGAGGCGGTCGAGGGCGTCGTCATCCACAAGGTCTCCGACCGCACGTTCCTCATGCACCTCGGCGGCAAGATCGAGATGAAGTCGAAGGTGCCGCTGCGCAACCGCGACGAGCTGTCGATGGCCTACACCCCGGGTGTGGCGCGCGTGTCGATGGCCATCGCCAGGAACAAGGAGGACGCCCGCCGCCTGACCATCAAGCGCAACTCGGTGGCCGTGGTCACCGACGGGTCGGCGGTGCTCGGGCTGGGCAACATCGGGCCGGAGGCCGCGCTGCCGGTCATGGAGGGCAAGGCGGCCCTGTTCAAGCGGTTCGCGGGCATCGACGCCTGGCCGATCTGCCTCGACACCCAGGACGTCGACGAGATCGTCCGCACGGTGCAGTTGATCGCGCCCGGGTTCGGCGGCATCAACCTGGAGGACATCGGCGCGCCGCGCTGCTTCGAGGTCGAGCGCCGGCTGCGCGAGCTGCTGGACATCCCGGTCTTCCACGACGACCAGCACGGCACGGCCATCTGCGTGCTGGCGGCCCTGACCAACGCGCTGCGCGTGGTGAACAAGTCCATCGAGAACGTCAAGATCACGATGGCGGGCGCCGGCGCGGCCGGGAACGCGGTGCTGCGGCTGCTGCTGGCCGCGGGGGCGCGCAACGTGGTGGTCTGCGACTACCTGGGCGCCGTGCACAAGGGCCGCGACGACCTCGACGAGTCGCTGCGCTGGATCGCCGAGCACACCAACGCGGAGGGCTACGCGGGCGACCTGCGCGGCGCGGTCAAGGACGCCGACGTGTTCGTGGGCGTGTCCGCGCCCGGCATCCTGACCGGCGACGACATCGCCACGATGGCCAAGGACTCCGTGGTGTTCGCGCTGGCCAACCCCGAGCCCGAGGTGTCGCCCGACGACGCTCGTGAGCACGCCGCGGTGGTCGCGACCGGGCGCTCCGACTACCCCAACCAGATCAACAACGTGCTGGCGTTCCCGGGCGTGTTCCGGGGGCTGCTCGACGCGCAGGCCGGCGGGGTGACCCAGGAGATGCTGCTGGCCGCGGCGGGCGCGCTGGCGGCGGTGGTGACGCCGGAGGAGCTGGGCCCCAACTACATCGTGCCGAGCGTGTTCCACCCCGACGTGGCGACGGCGGTGGCGGCCGCGGTCCGCGAGAGCGCCGGCGGCCGGGCCCGGGGCTTCACCGAGGCGTGATCCGCCAGGGGCCGATCCGGTTCGGCCCCTGCACGCTTTCCACCCGGGCGGCCCACAGAGCGAGCCGGTGAAGGGTCAGAGGGCGTGACCTGGAAGGCCGTCAGCCGAAGTACGGCGGGTGGGGTGACCACGCGAAGCCGTGAAGACAAAAGGCGGCTGGTTGTCGTCTACGTGTGCGTGACGGCGGGGATGAGGCGGTAGCTTTCCTGGAAGACGAGGTTGTGGGCGTCGGCGGCGGCGATGGCGCGCAGGGTCGTGAGCTGGCCCGCCGCGTCCGCGTGGTCGAAGACGTTCAGCGGCCAGTCGCCCACCGTGTTGCCGCGTAGGTGCGGGTGGTGGAAGTCGGCGCCGTAGTGGGCCACGATCGCGATCGGCAGGATGTCCTTGTCGCGCTGTTCCGGCCAGGTGAGCGACCACATGGCGTTCAGCCCGCCCTCCTGAGACCTGGTGAGCCCGCTGGACACCACCTGCCCGGTGCCGAGGAGCAGGTCGGCGTTGAACTCGTCCAGCGTCGCCCGCGCCACCGGGTCGAGCAGCTCGACCGCCGTGGCGAACAGGCGTTCCTTGTCCTCCCGCGCGGTGACGCCGCCGTGGACGCCGTCGCGCAGATCGGTGAAATGCCTGATCAGAGCCTCGTTCATGGCAGTGCGCATGCCTACCCTCTTCCCCCGGGACGGCGGCGACACCCCGTGCGGCGGCGATCCGCCGCACGGGAACGCGCAGGTCAGGCGGCGAAGGGCGCCGGACGCCGATCGCGGACGCTCAGTTCGTAGATCTTCTCGTAGCCCATGGCCATGCCGAGCGCGTCGAAGTTGCGCTTGACGTGCATGCGGCAGTCGGCCGGGTTCAGGCCGCCCGCGGCTTCGACGGCCTCGGCCAGGTCGGCGGGCCCGTCGCAGATGTAACCGGTGACACCGTCGACGAGGACCTCGCCCACGGCGCCGCCACGCAGCGCGACCACCGGGGTGCCGCTCGCCATGGCCTCGGTCATCACCATCCCGAAGGACTCCTCCCGGCGGCTGGGGAAGAGCAGGCAGTGCGCGTTCGCCAGCAGCTCGCGCTTGCGCGGGCCGTCGGCCTCGCCGACGTGGACGGCGTCGTCGCCGAGCCGGGGGCGGATGTGGGTGTCGAAGTACTCGTGCTCGGACGGCTCGTTCATCCCGCCGGCGAGCAGGATGCGCCGTCCGGCCTTCCGGGCGGCGTCGATGGCCAGGTGGGCGCCCTTGTCGGGGCTGAACCGGCCGAGGAAGAGCGTGTAGTCCTCCTTGCGCTCGCGGAAGGGGAAGCTCTTCAGGTCCACGCCGTTGTGCACGGTGCCCACCCAGTTGAGGTCGGGGGCCTGCATGCGCTGGAACGTCGAGGTGGACACCAGGCCGACGGAGTCGCCGAGCCGGCGGAGCCGCTCGGCCTGCTCGCCCGAGGCCGGGCCGTGCACGGTCGTCACCGTCGGGATCCGGGGGTTCAGGGCGGTCAGCGGGCCCGCCGGAGAGTGGTCGTGGACGACGTCCACGTCCAGGTCCTCCAGCCGGACGTCGGGGACCGCCGTTCCAGGGACGGGTTCGTCCAGCGGGTGGGAAGGGGGTTCGGTGTAGGCGGCGAGGAAGTGGGCGGAGGCGCCGGGGCGGCCGGCCCCGATCAAGGTGACCTGGTGGCCCAGTCTGAGCAGGGATCGCGCGAGGTCGTCCATCATGACCCTGACACCGCCGTACGAGCGGGACGGGTTCTCGAACCTCGGGGGAGCCACCAGCGCGATGTGCAGCCGGGACTGGGCGGACATGACGTCACCTCCGTAGGGGCGGCAGAAAGGGGTTCAGCCGGTCGGCGGCCCGCCGCCTCGGTGCGGCCGCGGGGGGTTCCCGGCGGTCCTCGGCGACGGATGCGACGGTGGAGATGCCCAGAATCGGCCGACATGAACCTCTGATCTGCGGTGACGGCCGTCACCCCGGCCGCGGCGGCACAGGCCGCGGCCGGGGTGAGGATCAGCCGAGGAGCTGCTCGATCCGGGTGCGGACGTCGGGCGTGTCGAGCCCGCGCACGGTGAGCGTGGTACGGCGGCGTACGACGTCGTCCACGGTGGCCGCCCACTCGTGATCACGGGCGTAGACGGCCTGGGCCCAGATGTCGGGCCCGTCGGGGTGGATGCGCTCGCCGAGCGAGGGGTCCTCGCGGATGAGCCGGGCCACGTCGAAGGCGATCGTGCCGTAGTGGGTGGCCAGGTTGCGGGCGACCAGCGGGTCCATGCGGGCGCCCGGCTCCCGTTCGGTCCACAGGCGCATGGCGACGGCGTCGGGGCTGGCCAGGCCCGGCAGCGGCACGGCCGGCAGGATGGCCGCCAGGTCGTCGCCGAGCGGCCTTCCGGGCAGGCGGGCGAGGGTCTCCAGGACGTGCCTGCCGATGTGGCGGTAGGTGGTCCACTTGCCGCCCGCGACCGACAACATGCCGCCCGCGCCCCTGGTCACCACGGTCTCCCGCTTGGCGGCCGACACCTGGGCGGGCCCGCCGGGAAGCACGCGCAACCCGGCGAAGGCGTAGGTGATGTCCTCGCGGCGGAGCTGGCAGTCGCGTACGGAGTGGCCGGCCTCGTCGAGGATCTGGGTGATGTCGGCGTCGGTGGCGCGCACGTCGGCCGGGTCGCCCTCGTACGCCTCGTCGGTGGTGCCGAGCAGCAGGTGGTCCTCCCACGGGATGGCGAAGGAGACCCGGTACTTGTCGATCGGCGTGGTGAGCGCGGCCTTCCACGGGTCGTGGCGGCGCATGACCAGGTGGGCGCCCTTGGACAGCCGGATGCTCGGCGCGGCGTTCGGGTCCTCCATCCGCCGCAGGTGGTCCACCCACGGGCCGGTGGCGTTGAGGACGAGCCGGGCGTTCACCCCGAACTCGGTGCCGTCGAGGCGGTCGCGCAGCTCCGCTCCGGTCACGTTGCCGCCCGACTTGCGCAGGCCGACGACCTCGGCGTGGTTGAGCACGACCGCGCCCGCGTCCACGGCGGCGCGCACGGTCATGACGGCGACGCGGCTGTCGTTCATCTGGTGGTCGCCGTAGACGGCGGCGGCGCGCAGGCCCTCGCTGCGCAGCGCGGGCACCCGGCTCATGGCCTGGTGCGGCGTGATGACCCTGCCCATGCCGTCGCCGAACACCGACAGCGCGGAGTACAGGAAGACGCCGGCGCCGAGCTTGGCCGCGCCGTGCGGGCCGCCCTTGTAGATCGGCACCAGGAAGGTGAGCGGTTTGACCAGGTGGGGTGCGATGTCGCCGGCCAGGGCGCGGCGTTCGCGGTGGTTCTCGGCGACCAGTTTGACGTTGCCGGTCTGCAGGTAGCGCAGGCCGCCGTGGACCAGCTTGGACGACGCGCTGGAGGTGGCCCCGGCGAAGTCGCCGGCCTCGACCATCGCCACCCGCAGCCCGGCCTGCGCGGCCATCCAGGTGACGGAGGTGCCGAGGATGCCGCCGCCGATCACCAGCAGGTCGTACGTGGCGCGGGAGAGCTCGTCCCGGATCTCGGCCCTGTCGGCGCCGATGGCGATGTTCATGACGTGCTCCAGTCCTACTTTTCGACCCAGTCGAGGGTGCGGGCCACGGCCTTCTTCCAATTGCGGTACTCCCGCGCGCGGACCTGTTCGTCGATCTCCGGCCGCCACTCCGACGCCTTGTGCCAGTTGGCGCGCAGGCTGTCGAGGTCGGGCCAGTAGCCGATGGCCAGGCCGGCGGCGTACGCGGCGCCGAGCGCAGTGGTCTCGGCGACCATCGGCCTGATCACGGGGACGGCCAGCACGTCGGCCAGCGTCTGCATGAGCAGGTTGTCGGCCGTCATGCCCCCGTCGGCGCGCAGCGTGGTCAGGTCGAGCCCGGAGTCGGCGTTCATCGCGTCGACGACCTCGCGGGTCTGCCAGGCGGTGGCCTCCAGGACGGCGCGGGCGATGTGTCCCTTGGTGACGAACCCGGTCAGCCCGGCGATCACGCCACGGGCGTCGGAGCGCCAGTGGGGCGCGAACAGCCCCGAGAAGGCCGGGACGAAGTAGCAGCCGCCGTTGTCGTCGACGGTCTTGGCCAGCGTCTCGATCTCGGCGGCGCTGGAGATCAGGCCCAGGTTGTCGCGCAGCCACTGCACCAGCGAGCCGGTGACGGCGATCGCGCCTTCGAGCGCGTACGTGGCCGGGCCGTCGCCGATCTGGTAGCCGACGGTGGTGAGCAGGCCGTGCCGGGAGACGACGGGCTCCTGGCCGGTGTTCATCAGCAGGAAGCTGCCCGAGCCGTAGGTGCTCTTGGTCTCGCCGGGTTCGAAGCAGGTCTGGCCGAACAGCGCCGCCTGCTGGTCGCCGAGCGCGGAGGCCACCGGCACGCCGGCCGCGGTGTGGCCGTAGATTTCGGCGGACGGGCGGATCTCCGGCAGCATCGCGCGTGGCACGCCGAGGGCGGCGAGCAGGTCGTCGTCCCAGCTCAGCGTGTGGATGTTCATCAGCATCGTGCGGCTGGCGTTGGTCACGTCGGTGAGGTGGCGGCCGGTCAGGTTCCACAGCAGCCAGCTGTCCATCGTGCCGAACAGCACCTCGCCGCGCTCGGCCCGCTCCCGCAGCTCGTACGCGTCGAGCAGCCATCGGATCTTCGGCCCGGAGAAGTACGTGGTCAGCGGCAGCCCCGCCTTCTCCTTGAACAGCGCCTCGTGCTCGGCGAGCGTCTGGGTGAGCGCGTCGGTGCGGGTGTCCTGCCACACGATCGCGGGGCAGACGGGACGCCCGGTCTCCCGGTCCCACAGGACGGTGGTCTCGCGCTGGTTGGTGATGCCCAGCGCGGCGATGTCGAGCCCCTCGGTGGCCTCGGCCATGACGGTCCGGACCGACTGCCAGATCTCCTCGGCGTCGTGCTCGACCCAGCCCGGCTTGGGGAAGATCTGGCGGTGCTCGCGCTGGGCGACGGTGACGATGTTGCCGGCCTGGTCGAAGACGATGCACCGGCTGGACGTGGTGCCCTGGTCAATGGCTGCGATGTAGTGCGGTCGAGGCACGAGGTTCCTCGCTTGGGAGTCGGGGTTCGACATTGTCGAACGATGTGAGCGATGTTACGTGTTTGCCCCGGTGTTGTTCAACCGGTCATCTGGCCAGATCGCGGGTGATCGCGCGGGCGGCGTCGCGGACGTAGGAGACGTACTCCATGGTCAGGGCGCCGTCGGCGGTCAGCCGTTCGACCGCGCCCCGGATGCCGATGGCGCCCACCACGAGGCCGCGCGGGTCCTTGATCGGAGCCGCGATGGCGACCTCGCCCTCGGTCAGCTCCTCCATCTCGGCCGCCCACCCCCTGGTCCGGACCTGCTCCAGGTCCTCCTCCAGCTTGGCGGTGTCGACCAGCGTCCGGTCCGTGTACGCCGGCAGCGGCGGCGCCGTGAGCGACTCCCCGTAGGGGTCGTAGGCGAGCAGCACCTTGCCGAGCGCGCTGGCGTGCGTCGGCAGGTAGGTGCCGACCTGGAGGGTCTGCATGCTGTCGTCGGGGCGGAACACGTGGTGGATCACCAGCACGTGGCCCTCGTGCAGGGTGCCGATCCAGGCGCTCTCCCTGCTCCGCCCGGCCAGGGCGTCGGCCCAGTTGATCGAGCGGGTGCGCAGCTCGTTGACGTCGAGGTAGCTGCTGCCCAGGTGGAGCAGCGTGGCCCCGAGCCGGTACTTGCCGGTCGCCGCGTCCTGCTCGACGAAGCCGACCCGGACCAGCGTGCGCAGGATGCCGTGGAGCGTGCCCTTGGGCAGGCCCAGCGCCCTGGCCAGCTCGGCCACGCCGAGCTGGCGGGGGCCGGAGGCGAGCAGCCGCAGGATCGCGGCCGCCCGCTCCACCGATTGAATCGTCTCTCCCACGGCGGCAACCATAGCGCAGATCGGTTCGACATTGCCGAACGCTTTCATGGAATCAGCGCTCCCGCGACGGTCGGCGCGGCGTTGACGGACGCCGCCACGCTCACCCCTGAAGGACGGCCCCCACCGCTCGCCGTGGCCACGGCGAGCATCAACCGGAAGCCCGGCAAGAGCGCGGGAACCAGCCGCTGTGCGGACGTCGTCCGATCGGAGGGGCCGGTCGAAAAATACGATCACGACAGCTCCTTAATGGGACAAGTGCTCCATTAAGTGTGCCATGACGTCAGCATGAAAGGGGAGTTGATGGAACAAGAGTCCCGTTTGGCGGGGACTGTGCGGCCGGGGGGCCGCACCGCGCGCGTGCGCGCGGCCGTGCTGGAGGCCACTCAGGACGAGCTGGTCGAGCACGGCTTCCATGGGCTGACCATGGATCAGGTGGCGGCCAGGGCCGGCGTGGGCAAGACCACGGTCTACCGGCGCTGGGGGAGCAGGGCAGGGCTGGTCACGGATCTGATGATCGAGCTGGCCGAGCAGTCGTCACCACACGCCGACACGGGATCCGTCGAGGACGACCTGCTGGCCAACGCCATGGCCGTGGTGGGCGCGGTCACCGACCACCGGCTCGGGGCCACCTTCCAGGCGGTGATCGCGGCGGGCACGTCCGACGCGCAGGCCGTCCAGGCGTTGCGGGCCTTCTATCTGCGGCGCATCGAGGAATGGGCCAAGGTCGTCGACCTCGCGGTGAAGCGGGGGGAGCTGCCCGAGGGCACTGACGGGATGGAGGTGATCCGGGCGATCTCCGCGCCGCTCTACTACCGCCTGCTGGTCACCAAGGAACCGGTGGACCAGGGGGTCGCCACGGACGCGGCGCTGCGCACGCTGGCGGCGGCGCGGGCGGGCGCGTTCGTCCCACGGGACGCCTGACACCGTACGGGCGGGGTCACAGGGGGCCGTCGGGGACCGAACGGGGCCAGACGGAGCCGTACCACCACATGATCCCGCCCATCACCACGAGCCCGCCGCCCGTGGCCAGCTTGCCCCACAGGTCGGAGGGCGGCCCGGTGTAGGGCAGGCGGCCGTGTCCCCGGCCGTGCCCCCGCCCCCAGGCGCAGTCGTTGCGCACCCGGGTGGAGTCGATGAGCGTGTCGGGGTGGGTGTCGGTGACGGAGAAGGCCTCGATCTCGCGGGTGGCGCCCCGGTCGATCTTGACCGTCCTGACCACCTGCTTGCGGGCCGGGATCGAGCCGGTCGCCACGCTGGTCGCGTCCACCCGCAGGTCGAACCGGGCGAGCTGGGGGGTCTGGTTGCGCAACGTGACCCGTACGGACCCCGACCCGCACCCGAGCTTGTCGGTCGTCATCGTGAACGGATCGCCCCGGTCGGGCCATGCCTCGGCGGGCGACGGCAGCAGCAGGACCGCGCCCACGGGAAGGGCGGCCAGGACGAGGCGGGTACCGATGCGCATGTGCTCCTCCCGAGCCTTCCGCAAGCATGATCTTTGCTACGGATCGTGCCCATAAGGCCACAGAAAGTAACATGGCCGGGCCGGGGGAGCGGAAAGCCCGTCACACCCTTCATGATGGAGGTATGGCGGAAGCGATCTACGTCGGCGGTTTGTTGGTGGCGACGCCGCTTCTCGACGACCCCAACTTCCGGCGTAGCGTCGTGCTGATCCTCGAACACGACCACGACGGCGGCACTCTCGGCGTGGTGCTCAACCGGCCGAGCGACATCTCGGTCACCCAGGTGCTCCCGGTCTGGGACCCGCTGGTCACCGGGCCGCCGGTGCTGTTCGAGGGCGGTCCCGTGCAGACCGACAGCGCCCTCGCCCTGGCGGCGGTCCCGAGCGGGCAGGAGCCGCTCGGCTGGCGCAGGCTGCACGCCGGCACCCCGGCCGTCTCCCGGCTGGGCACGGTCGACCTCGACGCGCCCCCCGAGATCCTCCAGGGCGAGATCGCGCAGATGCGGATCTTCGCCGGATACGCCGGCTGGACCTCCGGCCAGTTGGAGAGCGAGATCGCCGAGGGCGCCTGGTACGTCGTCGACTCCGAGGCCGGCGACACCTTCCACGGCGACCCCGGCTCGCTCTGGCGGCACGTGCTGCGGCGTCAGCCGGGCGAGCTGGCCTTCGTGGCGACCTGCCCCGACGACCCCACGATGAACTAGGCCGGGCGGGTGTCCCAGCCGGGCCGCAGCGACTCCTCGGCCAGCGTGACCGCCTCGGCGATGCGCGTGACGATCTCCGGCATGGTGGTCTCCCTGCGGGGGCACTCGAAGCCGATGCGCATGGTGGACATCGCGAACGCCACGATCAGGTGCGTCAGCTGATCGTCCTCGGGGTCGACGCCCCGGCGGGCGGCGACGGCCTCGGCCAGGCGGCTCTCGGTCAAGGCGCCCCGGGCGACGGACTGCCCCACCAAGTGCGGATATTTATCGAAAAGTTGCCGCAGCTTCAGGAACCTCTCGGTGTCCTCCGGCGTTGACCCCTGCATGTCCTCCACCATGGCCCGCAGGCCGTGCATGAGCGACGTGAACGGGGGCTCGTCCTCCGGGCGGCCGGCGAAGGCCTCCATCAGGACCTCCTCGCCGTGGTCGTGGAACCACAGCACGAGATGGTCCTTGCCGGTGAAGTAGCGGAAGAAGGTGCGGGGGGAGACTTCGACGACCCCCGCTATCTGCTCGATCGTGGTGGACTCGTATCCTTGTTCGAGGAACAGGTCGAGCGCCGCGTCGAGGAGCGCGAGGCGCGTCTTCTCCTTCTTGCGTTCCCGTAGACCCACTGCGGACACCCCTTCGCCACCTTTCTGTCACAGTGTGCCAGAAGTCATGCGGCGTCTTTTTAAAATCGTTTGTCATAAGTCATGGCCTGACATACTCTACCTGAGGCTTACGAGACCTATGCCGCTTGTTGAGGCGGTATGTAACTGAGGGGGACCTTATGGCTAACGCGAAGGCGGTCGCCGAACCGTCGTCGCCCGGCCTCGGCAAGACGGGGACGGGTGGCGGGAACCCATGGCTGGTGCTGCTGGCGGTCAGCCTCGGCGTCATCATGGTGATGCTGGACGGCACGGTGGTGGGCATCGCCAACCCCGTCATCCAGGTGGAATTGAAGGCGTCGCTGTCCGACCTGCAGTGGGTGACCAGCGGCTACCTGCTCGCGCTGGCCGTCTTCCTGATCACCGCGGGCAAGCTCGGTGACCTGTTCGGGCACAAGCGCGTCTTCCTGATCGGTGTGGCCGGCTTCGCTCTGTCCTCGGTGGGCATCGGTCTCAGCCAGGAGCTGGCCGACGTCGTCCCCGGCCTGTCGCCGGTGGGCGCGCTGATCGGCCTGCGGGTGCTGCAGGGCCTCTTCGGCGCCCTGCTCCAGCCGGCCGCCCTGGCGCTGCTGCGTGGCGCCTTCCCCGGTGAGAAGCTGAACCAGGCGATGGGGGCCTGGGGTGCGATCATCGGCCTCTCCAGCGCCGCCGGTCCGATCGTGGGCGGCGTGCTGGTGGAGAAGGTGAGCTGGGAGTCGGTCTTCTTCATCAACGCCCCGGTGGGCATCATCGCGTTGATCATGGGCTTCCTGCTGATCAAGGAGAACCGCGTCCAGACGTTCGCCCGCATCGACTGGCTCGGCGTGGTGCTGCTGTCCGGCGCGATGTTCTCGCTGGTCTGGACGATCATCAAGGCCCCCGAGTGGGGCTGGGGCGACTCGACGACGCTGACCTTCATCGTCGCGTTCGTGGTGCTCATCGGCCTGTTCATCTTCTGGCAGAGCAGGGCCAAGCAGCCGCTGGTGCCGCTGTCGCTGTTCAGGAACGTCTCGATCTCGATCGGCACCCTGCTGATGATGATGGTCGCGTTCGCGATGTTCGGCGCGATGTTCTTCCTGGGCTTCTTCTTCCAGGGCGTGCACGGCCTGACCCCGCTCGACGCCGGTCTGCGGATGCTGCCGATGAGCGCGGGCATGATCGTGGCCTCGCCCCTGGCCGGCATGGCGATCGGCAAGCTCGGGCCGAAGATCACGATGGCCGCCGGTCTGCTGATCACCGCGTCCTCGATGTTCCTCATGTCGCGCCTCAGCATCGACGCCTCGTTCATCGAGAGCGGCCTGCCGTTCGTGCTGCTGGCCTTCGGCCTCTCGCCGGTGTTCGTCGGCGCGACCGAGATCATCGTGGGCAACGCGCCGGTCGAGCTGAGCGGTGTCGCGGGCGGCCTTCAGCAGTCGGCCATGCAGGTCGGCGGCGCGCTCGGCACCGCGATCCTGGGCGCCGTGATGGCCGGCGAGATCGCCGACACGCTGCCCGGCTACCTCGGCCCGGCGGCGCAGGCGATCCCGCCGGGGCAGCTCACGCTGCTAGAGAAGGCCGCCGCGTTCGGCGCGACCCCGCCGGGGCTGCCGCAGGTGGTCACGGACGCCGTGCACAACTCGTTCATGGACGGCATGCACCTCGCCTTCCTGGTCAGCACCGGTGTCGCGGTGCTGACGGCCCTGCTGACGCTGTTCGTCAGAGCCGGTCGCAAGAGCGAGGGCGCGCCGGTCCACATGGGCTGACCGCTTCCCGCCGGAACGGCCCCCGCCATCGTGGCGGGGGCCGTTCCGCTGTCCGGGGCCCCTCTGTCGCGGGGGCCGCTATTTGGCGGTGACGGTCAGGATGACGCGGCCCGAGGTCTTGGTGGTGACCGTCAGGATGCGCCGGGCGGCGTTCCAGACGGCCGTGCCGCCGTCCACCTGGGCGCCGTTCGGGAAGCCGCGCTCGGGCAGGTATATCTCGGTGGGGCCGGTCTCGTTGGCTTCGAAGACCACCTGGAGGCGGTTCTCGCCGTACGTGACGCCGACCGGGACGCCGCCGATCGCCCTCGGGTACGCCCTGACGTACACGCCCGGCAGCGGAGTGGCCTTCCCCTTCGCGTCGTACGGCCCCCAGGCGTCGGCGTCCCGCGACCAGTACGCCATGCCCGTGCCCACCTGGTCGCTCACCTCCTGCACCTTCCGCACCAGGTCGGAAGCGCCCGGTCTGGTCATGTCCAGCCCGAACTCGCCCAGCAGGACCGGCGCCCGCATGCGCTCGGCCGTCCGCGCGATGTTCTCGCGCCACCAGCCGAGCGTGCGGTCGGTCCACTGCTTGGAGCCGGCGGCGTAGTCGTCGCCGAGGTCCAGGGGCAGCGGGTAGAGGTGCGGGGCGAAGGCGATGCGCGGCGGGCCGCCGCGCGGGTCGTCGAAGCGCGGCAGCGCCGACGGCAGGCCCCAGTTGACGCCCACGGCCTGCGGCTCCAGGAAGATCCAGCGGTCGGGGTCGACCTCCCTGATCCGGGCGATGGTCCTGCGGTAGAGGGTGGCAAGGGGGCCGGTCTCGAACGTCGCGCCCTGCACCGAGCCGCCCCACGGCTCGTTCATCAGGTCGTACCCGAGAACGCCCGGCACGTCCTTGAAGCGGGCCGCGACCGCCGCCCACGCCTTGGCGTAGCGGTCCATCAGGTCGGGGTGGTCGCCGGTGGTGTTCCAGAAGTGGTCGAAGGCCCGGATGACGCCGGGTTCCAGGTAGTACATCTCCCAGGTGAACTGCTCGGTGGCCACCGGCAGGCCGTCGGTGTGGGTGGCCCAGGCGGGCGCGCCGTTGCCGGCGACGCCGGTGGGGGTGATGGCGTTGCCCCACAGGTCCTGGTGCATGTCGAGCATGACCTGGTAGCCGCGGTCGGAGTACCACCGCACCCGCTCAGCCACCTTGTCCAGATATTTCATGTCATAGGTGCCGGGGGAGGGCTCCACGGCCCGCCACAGGATGAGGAAGCGCACGAAGTTCGTGCCCATGTCCCGGTATTCGCGGTCGATGTCGTCCGGGGTCAGCTCCGGGAGCGCGTCCGGGGCGCCCTTGGCGCTGCCCGCCGTGTTGAACCCGTGCAGGATCAGCGCCCGGCCGCGGTCGTCGGTGACGTAGCGGGGGGTGGACGGAGGAGCGTCCCTGGTCGCGGCGGCGACAGCGCCTCCGGCCAGCAGGACGAGCACGGCTGTCGTCGCGAGCAACCTGGCACGCTTCATCTGATCTCCGCGGATGCCGGGAAATAGGGTCTTCCATCAGAATCATGGACGCGGCTAGCCTGCCGAACATGAGCCTTGTTCGCAATAGCCTGCCGGCGATCGTCACCTTGTTGATCGTCGTGGGGTTCGGTCTGTTCGGCGCGGTCCTGGTCACGAGGGTCGGCTACCTGGCCGTGCCGTCCGCGGTCGGGGCCCCGTACGCGCTGCCGGGCCTGCGCGTCGTCCCCCTGGGCGAGACGACCTGGCTGCTCACGCTCGCCGACACGGTCCTCGCGCTCGCCCTGGTCGGCGCGGTGGCGTCCACGCGCGGCGGACTCTGGCGCACCTGGGGCAGGTTCCTGGTCGCCGCGGTCGCGGTGAACCTGGTGCGCGCCGCCCTGCTCGCCACCGTCGCCGAGGCCGGGATCGGCGCCTACCTCGGCTATCTCGGCGGCGGCCTGGTCGCGGGTCTGATCTGGGGAATCGTCCTCGGCTGGCTCCCCGGGCTCGCCGCGCTGCCGCGCCGGTCCGGAACGCGGGACCGGTCGCCGGCGGGCATAAACTCGATGGGGTGAGCACGAAGATCCTCCCTGAGCAGGAGACCACTCCGCGCACCTCTCACGGTGACGGCGACCACGAGCGGTTCGCCCACTACGCGGACAAGCACAAGATCACCGAGAGCATGGTGACGGGCACGCCCATCCGCGCGCTCTGCGGCAAGATCTGGGTGCCCAGCCGTGACCCGAAGAAATACCCGGTCTGCCCGGAGTGCAAGGAGATCTACGAAGGTCTCCCGCCCGGCGGCGGTGGCGATGACGACAAGAAGCAGTGAGTGTTGCTGAAGCCCATTCCCCCCGGGTAAGGCTACGGTCGGTAATCTGACCAGCCCTTACCGTCACGGGGGGATCGTATGGCCCGGCGCGCGACCGCCGTCTCGTTGGCATGCCTGCTCGCGGCCGGGCTCGCCCCGCCGTTCCCGCTCGGCGCCATGCCGCTCCCGGTCGGCGCCGAGCCGGCGTCCGCGTGCGTCCCGTCAGCTGCGCGCCTGGCCGCCCCGCGCGCACCGGCCGGGACCGGCCCGCGCTCGCCGCTCCCCGAAGACGTCGCCAGGATCTCGGCCGAGCTGAAGACCCGGTTGCGGGGGTTGACCGTGCCCACGCGCATCACCGTGCCGACCCGGGTGGTCATCCTCACCGACGGCCGGCGCAAGATCTCCGAGCAGCTGGTCAGAACCCAGATCGACGTGCTCAACGCCGCCTACGCCGGCCGCAACGGCGGCGTGGACACCGGCCTGCGCTTCAAGCTGGAGTCCGTCTCCGTCAAGGAGAACGCCACCTGGTTCGCCGACCCGGTCGGCGGCGAGAAGGCCATGAAGACCCGCCTGCACCAGGGCGGCGCCCAGACGCTCAACCTCTACATCGCCCAGCTCAGCGAGCTCATGCTGGGCTTCGCCAGCTACCCCTACTGGTACGCCGGCGCCCCCGCCCTCGACGGCGTCGTGATCGACTGGCGCAGCCTGCCCGGCGGCGCGATGACCAACTACGACAAGGGCTTCACCGTCGTCCACGAGATCGGCCACTGGCTCGGCCTGTTCCACACCTTCGAGAACGGCTGCGACGAGCCGGGCGACGGCATCGCCGACACCGCCCCCGAGGCCCGCGCCACCGAGGGCTGTCCCGAGAGCAAGGACACCTGCCCCAACACCGGCACCGACCCGATGCACAACTACATGGACTATGCCCATGACCGGTGCATGTCGGAGTTCACCCAGGGCCAGGCCGACCGCATGCACGAGATGTGGACGGTGTACCGACGCAGCGCAGATGCGTAGATTCGACGCATTTACCATGTGTAGGTGACAGCACCGAAGGCAATCGACGCTCCCGACATCTCACCCCGGATCCTAGGACCGGCGTACCGCACGGCCACTTTGGGGATCGTCCTCGTGGTCACCCTGATCGCCTTCGAGGGGATGTCGGTCGGCGTCGTGATGCCGGAGGTCTCCCGCGACCTCGACGCGCTCAACCTCTACGGCATCAGCTTCTCCGCCTTCCTCATCGCCAGCCTGTTCGCCAACGTGGTCGCCGGGCTCTGGTCGGACCGGCGCGGCTACCCGCTGCCGTTCCTGGCCGGGGTGGTGCTGTTCGTCGCCGGGATGGCGCTGGCCGGCACGGCGGACGCCAAGGAGCTGTTCCTGATCGCGCGGGCCGTCCAGGGATTGGGGGCCGGAGCCTCGATCGTGGCGCTGTACGTGATGATCGCCCGGGTCTACCCGGCGGACCTGCGGCCCAAGGTCTTCGCGGCGCTGTCGGCCGCCTGGGTCGTGCCCTCGATGGTCGGGCCCGCCGTGGCGGGGGCCGTCGCCGAGCAGTGGGGCTGGCGTTACGTCTTCTACGGGATCATCCCGCTGGTGGTGCCCGCGCTGGTGATGCTCGTCCCCGCGCTCCGGATGGCCGGGCCCGAGCAGGCCGAGGAGGGCCCGCGCGGGCCGCGTTCGCAGCCGCTGGCGATGACGCTGGCCGCCACCTCCGCCGCCGGCGGTGCGGGCGTGCTGCTGTGGGGCGTGGACGAGCTGCACAAACAGCCGCTGGTCGGCACGGCCGCCACGCTCGGCGGGCTGGGCTTCCTGATCTACGGCCTGTATCGGCTGCTGCCGCCGGGCGCGCTGCGGTTCGGCCGCGGGCTGCCCACCACCGTGCTGCTGCGCGGGTTCTTCTCGGCGGCCTTCTTCGGCGTCAACTCCTTCATCCCGCTGGTGCTGACGTCGGTCAAGTTCTTCGACGCCAGGGCCGCCGGGATCGCGCTGACCACGGGCGCGCTCGGCTGGTCGGCGGGCTCGTTCCTGCAGAGCAGGCGGACCGCCGAGCCGCACCGGCGGATCAGGCTCGGAGCGGTGTGCGTCACGGTCGGGATCGTGATCGCGCTGTTCGCGGCGCTGCCCGCGGTGAGCGGGTGGATCGCGGTGCCGGCCTGGATCGCGGCCGGGTTCGGGATGGGCCTCGGCATGACCACGGTCAGCGTCACCGCGCTCAGGCAGTCGCCGGTCAGTGAGCAGGGCGCCAACTCGGCGGCGCTGTCGGTCACCGACATGCTGGGCTCCGCGCTGACCGTCGGCCTGGGCGGCGCGGTGATCAACTTCATCGGCCACGAGTCCGGGCAGATCGCCACCGGGTTCGTGGTGATCTCGGTCATGATGGCGCTCATCGGGCTCGCCACCACGTTCCTGGCCGCCCGTACGCGCTGATCGTGCGATTCTGCCCCTCCCGCCACAGCGATCACGGATCGCCAGATCTTCGTCCCGAGGAGTGATAGGACAACGGGACGAGGAGGTGTCATGGAGGATGATCACCGGGTCTGGCCCCCCGCTTCCGGGCCCCGGCACCGCCGCACTCCTCCCCAGGACGCGGACCCCCCGGACGACCCCGACGAGGACGCGGAGGAGGCCCCCTGGCCGCCCCGCCGCGGGCGCGACCCGTACGAGCGGGAGACGGCGTGGAACCCGCGGATCCGCAGGACCGTCCCGCCCGACCCGCCGGCCGCCTCCGAGCCGCTGCCGCCCTCGGCGCGGTTCTACGGCACCCCGGCCGACCCCGGGCCGCTGGAGGAGCCCCCGAGGCGCGGACGGCGCGTGGCCGGCGCCCTGGTCGCCGTGGCGGCGGTGGCGGCGGTGGCGGGGCTGGTCGCGGGGGTGAGTACGGTGGCGTCCCGGCTCACCGCGCCGCCGCCGGAGTCCGACCGGCTGAGCGACGCCGTGGCGGGCGTGTCACTGCGGCTGCCGCCCGGCTGGAGCGCCGGCACGATCCCGCCGGTCACCGGCTTCACGTCGGTCGCCAGGGACGGGAACGGCGCGCTGGTCATGGCCATGCGGGTGCCCGACCCCGTGCCGAACGCCAAGAAGGCCGCCGGGGAGGCCGCCGAGCTGTACTCCAGGCTGCTGCTCAAGGGCGACAAGGTCACGGTCGTCGACGACCGCGACATCCCGCAGGGGCACACCAGGGCGCTGCGGGCCGAGTACCAGGACGTCGTCAACCGGCCCGCCTTCCTGCGCGTGATGCTTCTCACCCGCGCGGGCCGCGCGGTACTGCTCCTCGGGCTGCTCCAGCCCGAGGCGACCACCGGGAGACAGGCGCTGGACGCGGTGATGACGAGCTTCAGATAAGCCACATAGCACGTAGGGAAGACCTTGGCCAGAATCCTCGGTGCACGGCACGTCTTGTCGGTGAGCCCGATTACTCTTGGGTCACTGTGAGAGAGCGAAGCACACGAACCCCAGAGGTGATGCGGTGAGCACCTTCGCCGCGTCCCACCTTTCGCCTTCCTATCCAGACCGCGCCGCGTGGGGCACCGCGCCCAAGCTGCGCGCCTGGCAGCAGCAGGCGTTCGACCTGTACTTCAGGCGCGAGCCGCGTGACTTCCTCACCGTGGCCACCCCCGGCGCGGGCAAGACGACCTACGCCCTGCGCATCGCCAGCGAGCTGCTGGCCAACGGTGTGATCAGGGCCGTCACCGTCGTCACGCCCACCGAGCACCTCAAGCGCCAGTGGGCCGACGCCGCCGCCCGGGTCGGCATCGGCATCGACCCCGAGTTCAAGAACAGCCAGGGCACCACCTCGCGCGACTACACCGGGGTGGCGGTGACGTACGCGCAGGTCGCGATGCACCCCGCGCTCCACCGGGCGCGCACCGAGGCCCGCAAGACCCTGGTCATCTTCGACGAGATCCACCACGCGGGCGACGCCAAGTCGTGGGGCGACGGCGTGCGCGAGGCGTTCGAGCCCGCCACCCGCCGGCTCCAGCTCACCGGCACGCCGTTCAGGTCCGACGACAACCCGATCCCGTTCGTCGGCTACGAGGAGGACGCCGAGGGCGCCAAGCGCAGCGTCTCCGACTTCTCCTACGGCTACGGCCCGGCGCTCGACGACGGCGTCGTGCGTCCGGTGATCTTCCTGGCCTACTCCGGCGAGATGAAGTGGCGCACCCGCGCGGGCGACGAGATCGCCGCGACGCTCGGCACCCCGCTCACCAAGGACCAGCTCTCCCAGGCGTGGCGGGCCGCGCTCGACCCCAAGGGCGACTGGATCCGCCAGGTCATGCAGGCCGCCGACCGCCGCCTGACCGAGGTCCGCCGGGGCGTGCCCGACGCGGGCGGCCTGGTGATCGCCACCGACCACGAGACCGCCCGGGCCTACTCCCGCCACCTGCGCAACATCACCGGCGAGGGCGCGACGGTCGTCCTGTCCGACGACCCGGGGGCGTCCAAGAAGATCAAGCAGTTCGCCGCCTCCGAAGACCGCTGGCTGGTGGCCGTCCGCATGGTGTCCGAGGGCGTCGACATCCCGCGCCTGTGCGTGGGCGTCTACGCCACCTCGACCTCGACCCCGCTCTTCTTCGCCCAGGCCGTGGGCCGCTTCGTCCGCGCCCGCAAGCGCGGCGAGACGGCCTCGGTCTTCCTCCCCTCGGTGCCCACCCTCATGGGGCTGGCCAACGAGATGGAGGTCGAGCGCGACCACGTGCTCAACAGGAAGCCTCCGGAGGACGGCCTCGACGACAGCCTGCTGGAGCAGGCCAACCGTCAGAAGGACAACCCCGACGTCCTGGGCGACGAGCTGCCGTTCGAGACGATGGAGACCTCGGCCACCTTCGACCGGGTGCTCTTCGACGGCGGCGAGTTCGGCACCGGCGCGGAGATCGGCTCGGCCGAGGAGGAGGACTTCCTGGGCCTGCCCGGCCTCCTAGAGCCCGACCAGGTGGCCACCCTGCTCCGCAAGCGCCAGTCCGACCAGCAGGCCGCCAAGCGCAGGCAGGGCCCGGCCGAGCAGCCCAAGGAGACCTTGGCCCCCCACGAGCAGATCGCCGAGCTGCGCCGCGAGCTCAACGGCCTGGTGGGCGCCTGGAACCACCGCACGGGCCAGCCCCACGGGGTCATCCACGCCGAGCTGCGCCGCACGTGCGGCGGCCCGCCGATCGCGCAGGCAACGTCCGAGCAGATCCAGGAACGCATCGACGCCATCCGCCGCTGGGCCACCCAGCGACGCTAGCCGCACCCCCTTCGCCGGTTCCCGCGAACCGGCGAAGGGCCGGTGGGGGACCCTGCACATTTGGACACAGAGCAGTGACCTTCCGTTAGAAGGCCGGCCAGAACGGCAAGAACCCTCTTGGCTGTCTCGGGATACCAGAAGGATCTTGCCCATGTCGTCTGAGGCCCCCGGCAAGTCGACGCTGACCGTCACCTCCGGCCTCTCCCGGAACGCCGTCATCGTCCGGCTCGAAGGGGAGCTCGACGTCTACGCCATCCCGATCCTGCGCGAGCACCTGCTGCGCATCTGGGAGCTGCCCGCCAAGCCGTTCCTGATCCTGGACCTCGGCGAGGTCGCCTTCTGCGACTCGATGGGCATGAACGAGCTCGTCGAGGTCATGCAGCGGTGCGAGTCGAGGGGCACCCGGCTGCTGCTCGCGGGGGTGCACGGGGTGATGGCTCGGGTGTTGTCGATCACCGGGTTGCGGCACGCGTTCGAGGTGTTCGCCAGGTTCGACGACGCCCTGCGGCTGGCCGTCGCGACTCTCTAGAGGCGCGCGGGGGCCGGGATGCGCCTGCCGGAGCGGCCGTCCACCGGGATGTACCGCTCGTCGGCCGGGAGCGGGACCGTCAGCGCGGCCCGGCCGTCCTTGACGCGGACGGGAAGGACGCGTACGCCCTCATGGTCGCCGCTCAGTGGACCCTCGTGCACCCACACCAGCAACCGGCGGCCCTCGGGACGGGCGATCACCTTGGCCGTCGCGCACTCGTGCGGCGCGGCCGTCCACGACAGCACGAGCCGCCGGCCGACGTGCCCGCCGACCGTGGCCCACTGGGGGATCGGGGTGCGCTCGTCGCACGCGGGCAGCGCCGGCGCGGGCGGCATGTCATGGGCCACGACCGTGGGGCCACGGCCGGCGGGCACGTCGCTCATCGCGACCGTCGCGACCTCCAGCAGCGCCAGTGTCACGACCGCCCCCACCCGCGCTCCCGGACGGCCCTTGACGAGCACCCAGAGGGCGAGAGGGGTGAGGAGCAGCCAGGCCGCGCCCAGGGAGATGGCAAGCATTGAGGAACCTCGCACAGGATGAAGAGATATGACTCTACGTACTACTTCGACTGCGGAGGGGTTAGGTCATCCTTGGATATCACATGACCGCAGGGTTGCGCACTGTGTACCGTCCGTGATCAGTGCGGGCATGGCGAAGTCCCGGCGGTGGCCGGTGAGGTCAAGGGGCCGGTCAGCCTTCCTTGGGGGCGCCCGTCAGCGTCACGCCCGCGGCCTCCATCTGGGCCATGGCCGACTGCGTGGTGGCCGGGGAGACGCCCGCGGTGAGGTCGAGCAGCACGCGTACGGCCAGCCCGTTGGCCACCGCGTCGAGCGCGGTGGCGCGGACGCAGTGGTCGGTGGCGATGCCCACCACGTCGACCTCGGTCACCCCGTGCTCGCGCAGCCAGTCGGCCAGCGGCGCGCCGTCGCCCGAGGTGCCCTCGAAACCGCTGTAGGCGGCCGCGTGGGAGCCCTTGCTGAAGACCTCCTCCACCTCCGAGACGTCGAAGGAGGGGTGGAAGTCGGCGCCGGGGGTGCCGGCCACGCAGTGGGCGGGCCAGGTCGTGACGTAGTCGGGGGTGTCCGAGAAGTGGGTGCCGGGCTCGACGTGGTGGTCACGGGTGGCCACGACGTGGTCGTAGCCGTGCTCGCTGAGATGGCGGGTGATCTCGGCGGCCACCTCGGAGCCGCCGGCCACGGCCAGGCTCCCACCCTCGCAGAAGTCGTTCTGCACATCGACGATGATCAACGCGGTGCCCATAAGAGCACGATACGTCAGACGAACTCCGTGGGGATCGCCGCATACCCCCTGCCGAGGTGCAGCGCCTCCTGGGGGAGCAGCGCGACGGCCTCGGCGTGGCGGTCGCGGGCGGCCGAGAGGGGTTCCCGGCCGACGATCTCGCCGTCGCGCACCAGCTCGTGCAGCAGGGGGATGCCGCCGTCGGGGACGACGCCGCCGGTGGTGATCAGCTCGGTCTCGATGTGCCCGCCCGCGTCGAGCAGCCGGTACGCCTCCTTGCGCCCGCCGCGCGACGGCTTGCCGACCGAGCGCTTGGCCACGGCCTCCAGCCGGCCCGCCCCGGTCTCCCGCGCCACCAGCTTGTACACCAGGGCCGCCGTGGGGACGCCGGACCCGGTCACCAGGGAGGTGCCCACGCCGTAGCCGTCCACGGGGGCGGCGGCGAGCGCGGCGATGGCGTACTCGTCGAGGTCGGAGGTGACCACGATGCGGGTGTCGAAGGCGCCGAGCGAGTCGAGCAGCTCGCGCACCTCCTGCGCGGCGGCGGCCAGGTCGCCGGAGTCGATGCGGACCGCGCCCAGCTTGTTCCCGGCCAGCTCGACCGCCGTGCGCACCGCCTGCTGCACGTCGTAGGTGTCCACCAGCAGCGTCGTCTCCGCGCCGAGTGAGGCGATCTGGGCCTCGAACGCGTCGCGCTCGGAGTCGTGCAGCAGGGTGAAGGCGTGCGCGGCCGTGCCCGCGGTCGGGACTCCGTACCGGTGGCCGGCCATGAGGTTGGAGGTGGAGGCGAACCCGGCGATGTAGGCGGCGCGGGCGGCGGCGACGGCGGCGTACTCGTGCGTGCGGCGCGAGCCCATCTCGATCAGCGGGCGCTTGCCGGCGGCGTTGGTCATGCGGGAGGCGGCCGAGGCGATGGCGCAGTCGTGGTTGAGGATCGACAGCGCCAGCGTCTCCAGCAGCACGGCCTCGGCGAAGGTGCCCTCGACGATCATGATCGGGGAGGCGGGGAAGTAGAGGTCGCCCTCGCGGTAGCCGTAGACGTTCCCGGAAAACCGGTAATCGGCGAGAAACGCCAGAGTCGATTCGTCGACAACCTCCTGCTCGCGGAGAAAAGTGAGTTCTTCGTCACCGAAACGGAAGCGTTCGAGCTCGTCCAGGATGCGTCCGACGCCGGCCACGACCCCGTACCGGCGCCCGCCCGGCAGATGCCGGGCGAACACCTCGAAGACCGCGCGCCGGTGCGCGGCACCGCTGCGCAGCGCCGCCTGGAGCATCGTCAGCTCATAGTGATCTGTGAGCAACGCAGTGCTCATGGTCATTCTCACGACTCGAAGACTACGGCCCAGATAGGGCAGACTCGGGGATGTGGGTAGCACCGCTCCAATCACCGTCGAGCGTCCGTCATCGGACGTCCGGCCCGATCTGCCATGGGTGACCATCGTCTGGAACGACCCGGTCAACCTCATGTCCTACGTGACCTATGTCTTCCAAACCGTCTTCGGCTATACCAAGGAGAAGGCGGAGAAACTGATGCTGGACGTCCACCAAAAGGGCAAGGCGGTCGTGTCCAGTGGCACGCGCGAAGAGATGGAACGCGATGTGCAGATTCTTCACTCCTACGGCCTGTGGGCGACGGTCCAGCCGGATTCGGTCAAGTGAGGCGGCGGCGGTGAGTTCGGGGTTCTCGGCCGGGCGGGACGGCTCGGTCATCGCGCGGTTCGAGGCGGCGGAGGTCTCGCTGCTGCGCTCGCTCGTCTCGATGTTGCTCGGCCTGGTGTCGCCGGGCGAGACCAGCGACGATCCGCTGGAGCGGGCGCTCGGCATCGGGGCGGCCCAGGCGCCGACCGATCCGGTGCTGGCCCGGCTGTTCCCCTCGGCGTACGAGGACGAGAAGGAGGCCACGGAGTTCCGCCGCTACACCGAGGCCACGCTGCGCGACGGCAAGCGCGCCGACGCCCGGACCGTCCTGGAGACCGCGCGCTCGGGCCGCGCCGACCTGACGCCCGAGCAGGCCCAGGCGTGGCTGCGCTCGCTCAACGACGTCCGCCTGACGCTCGGCACCAAGCTCGACGTGACCGAGGAGGTCCACGACGAGATCGCCACGATGTCCGAGGACGACCCCCGCTACCCGGCCTACGTCACCTACGACTGGCTGACCTACCTCCAAGACAGCCTGGTACGCGCCCTCTGGTAGCTTCCGGGCATGCTCACGATCTCGCAGGAACTGGTGGACAAGATCGTCGCGCACGCGCGGGCCGACCATCCCGACGAGGCGTGCGGTGTGATCGCGGGTAGGAACGGCGTTCCCGAGCGGTTCGTCCCGATGGAGAACGCCGAGCGTTCGCCCACGTTCTACCGGTTCGACTCCATGGAGCAGTTCCGCGTCTGGCGGGAGATGGACGACCGCGACGAGGAGCCCGTCGTGATCTACCACTCCCACACCGCCACCGAGGCGTACCCGTCGCGCACCGACGTGTCCTACGCCTCCGAGCCGCAGGCCCACTACGTCCTGGTCTCGACCAGGGACGAGAACGAGGTCGAGTTCCGCTCCTACCGGATCCTCGACGGAGTGATCGAGGAGGAAGAGGTAAGATTCCTCCCATGATGGTCCGGCCGGTGCAGAGCTACCTCTTCGCGCACACTCCGGCCGTCGTCGTCTACGACTGTCGCTGATCTGGAATCCGTACCCAGCCCTCGGTGTTGGCGCCGATGGGACGACGACCAGATAAGAGGAGAATGACCGCGATGGCCATCGAGGTTCGCATTCCCACCATCCTGCGTAACTACACCGACGGCGCCAAGGCCGTCGACGCCGAGGGCGCCACCCTCGACGAGCTGATCAGCAACCTTGAGTCCCGGCACCCCGGCATCAAGGCCCGCCTGGTCGACGAGGGCAGCCTGCGCCGCTTCGTCAACGTCTACCTCAACGACGAGGACGTGCGCTTCCTCGGCGGCCTCGGCACCCCGGTGTCCGACGGCGACACGGTCACCGTGCTGCCCGCCGTCGCCGGCGGGTGACATGCGGTTCGACTCGCTGATCGACTCGGTCGGGCGCACGCCGCTCGTCGGGCTGCCCCGGCTGTCGCCCTCGCCCGAGGTGCGCGTCTGGGCCAAGCTCGAAGACCGCAACCCGACCGGGTCGATCAAGGACCGGCCGGCGCTGTGGATGATCGAGCAGGCCGAGAAGGACGGCCTGCTCACGCCCGGCTGCACGATCCTTGAGCCCACCAGCGGCAACACCGGCATCTCGCTGGCGATGTCGGCCAGGCTCAAGGGCTACAAGCTGATCTGCGTGATGCCGGAGAACACCTCCGAGGAGCGCCGGCAGCTCCTGCGCATGTGGGGCGCGGAGATCATCTCCTCGCCCGCCGCGGGCGGTTCCAACGAGGCCGTGCGCGTGGCCAAGGGCCTGGCCGCGGAGAACCCGTCCTGGGTGATGCTCTACCAGTACGGAAACCCGGCCAACTGGCGCTCCCACTACGAGACCACCGGCCCGGAGATCCTGGCCGACCTGCCCACGATCACCCATTTCGTGGCCGGGCTCGGCACCACGGGCACGCTGATGGGCGTCGGCCGGTACCTGCGCGAGCACGTGCCCGGCGTGCAGATCGTCGCCGCCGAGCCGCGCTACGGCGAGCTGGTCTACGGCCTGCGCAACGTCGACGAGGGCTTCATCCCGGAGCTCTACGACGAGTCCGTGCTGACCACCCGCTTCTCGGTCGGCTCGGCCGACGCGCTGCGGCGCACCCGCGAGCTGCTGGCCGCCGAGGGCATCTTCGCCGGGGTCTCGACCGGCGCCGCGCTGCACGCCGCGCTGGGCGTGGCCAGGAAGGCGGTCAAGGCGGGCGAGCGCGCCGACGTCGCCTTCGTGGTGGCCGACGGCGGCTGGAAGTACCTGTCCACGGGCGCCTACGAGGGCACCCTGGAGGAGGCCGAAGAACGTCTGGAAGGGCAGCTCTGGGCCTGACGACATGAGAAGGGGGCGGCCGGTCCGGCCGCCCCCTTCTTCCAGGTCAGTTCAACCTGGTCAGTTGAACAGGACCCGCAGCGAGAAGTCCGCCTCGGTGGCGCTCTGCTTGCCGCTCAGGCCGACCGCCCGCAGGACCTGCGCGTTGGCCTTGTCGTCGCCGTCCATGCTCTGCAGGTACAGGTGCTCGACCTTGTCGAGGTCCACGAACAGCGCGAACGTGGCCTCGCCGGCGTTGGGGATCGCGGTCTGGAACGTCTCGGAGTCGCCCAGCGTGCCCTCCTCGGCCAGCTTCTTGGCGTACTCCTCGCTCGTCGCCGCCGTGAAGACGCCGTCACCGGGGACCTTGGCGATCTGCGGAGCGGGCTGCCCGCTCGCCGCCAGCGCCTTCTCGATCTTGGCGACGACGGCCTGGGCCTTCGCCGGGTCGGTGACGACGCGGACGCCGGCCTTGATCTGGTCGCCGTCCAGACCCTGGCTGTCCACCGCGACCGTGAAGTTCTTGCCGAGCACCGTGGCGAGGTCGCCCGGCAGGTCGAGGCCGAACTTGGTCTTGGCCTGTTCGAGGAGCTGCTGCACCTCGGCGCCGCCGCTGGCCGCGGCCGACTTCTGGATCTGGGCCCACTGCTTGGTGATCATCTGGTCCATGCCGGAGACCGACACGGCGCCGGCCGTGCCCGCGGGCAGCGTGCCCAGGGACGCGGGCTGGAGGTCGTCCGCGGTCACGCCCTTGGCGCCCCTGACCAGGCCGGCCAGCTCGACGTACGCGCTGTCGAAGCGCAGCGCACCGGCGAAGCGGGCGTCCTTGATGGGCTCGATGCTCGCGGCCTGCTCGGCGGGGATGGGGGTGAGCTTGGCCAGCCCGCCCATGTCCGCCCAGAACGACAGCACGCCCTGCTCGCCGACGTCGCCCATGTCGTCGCTGAACTCGTTGTTGTCGGCGAGGGTGGCCTCACCCTGCGCGAACTTGTCGGCCAGCGCCTGCGTCGAGGACAGCAGCGCGTAGTCGTCGCGGAAGGCGATGCCGTACTTGTCGCCGTCCATGAGCTTGGCGATGCCCGCCTTGGCCTGCGTCTGGTCCTTGACCTGGACGGCGACCGCGAAGTCGGGCTCGGACTTGCCCGAGGGCACGGCGGCGAAGCCGACCCTGCTGCCCAGCCACGGGTCCACGTCCTTGCCGAAGTCGATCTTCTTGTCGCCGCTCTCGTTGACCAGGTTGAACAGGGCCTGGCGCGGGTCCTCGCCGGTGAAGGAGCCCTTGGTGACCGTGAACTTCCTGGCGAGCTGGAACAGCGCCAGCTTCTGGTTGGCGGCCGGGTCGAGGTCGAGGCGGGCGTAGGCGATCGCGTTGGCGGGCAGGACCTCGTCCGGCTGCGTGCCGCCACCGCCGATCGCGCCCACGGCCCACACCGCGCCGCCGCCGAGCAGCACCACCGCGAGCGCCGCCGCGCCGGCGATCAGCCAGCCCTTGCGGCCGCCCTTCTTCGCCGGTTGCGGCGGGCCGAAGCCGTCGGGGCCCTGCTGCTGCCAACCCTGCTGGTCCTGCTGTTGCCAACCTTGCTGGGCGTACTGGTCCTGTTGCTGCCAGCCCTGCTGCTGCGCGTACTGGTCCTGTGGCGGCCAGGTCTGCTGCTGTTGCTGCTGCCAGTTCTGCTGGTTCTGCTGCGCCTGGCCGCCGTACGGGGCGCCGTAGGCGGGCTGCTGGCCGTAGGCGGACTGGGGGCTGTATGCCGGCTGCCCCGGCTGGGGGGCCTGCTGACCATAGGGCTGCTGGTACGGCTGCTGCTGCGGCTCCTGCGGCTGCTCCCAGCCGCCTCGGTACGCCGTGGTGCGGTCGGGATCATCGCCGTAAGGGGGATTATTCGCAGACATCACTCAACTCACAATGTGGACTTTTGACCACAGAGAAGGTAGCTGATGTTGCTAGATGACCGCTTGCAATGTGCTGAAGTCAGGATTATGCCCGATTCAGCTCCTTTTTCAGCACATCGAGGTGAACCTCGCCGCCTGTCCAGTCCGTCACGTAGGCCCAGGGGACGAACGTGCTCCCGACGTACACCGTCCGCGCCAGCGTCCTGGACAGCCAGGGGGAGCGGCCATGGCGGTCACGCGTGAGCCCGAGCAGGACGGGCGCGCGCCGCCCCGAGACGACCAGCCCGTAGACCGTCTGGCTCTGCTGGAGCTCGCCCTTGTGCTTGTGGACGCGGAGGTCGACGACGTGACCGACCCACACCCCGTTCGAGTCCCACACCGAGTGACCGATGAGTTCGGTGACAGTTGCCATGATCGAACTGTTCCATCCTGAGGGTGTTTTCCCAGGTAGGCGCGCTGATATGGGAACGGCGTGGTGCGAACGCCGCAGCCCCGCGTAAAGTGGGGGACCACTAGAATATAGTTCCGTACGGTGAAGGCAGGGCGGGATGACCAAGTTCGACGAGGCCACACAGGCGATCAGGGTCGACGAGACCACCTATGACGTGTGCCTCGACCCCGGATACTCCATCGGCGGCCCGCTCAACGGCGGATACCTGATGGCCGTGGTCCTGCGCGCCGCCGTGGACGCCTCGCCGTTCGAGCACCCGGTGAGCACCACCTCGCAGTTCCTCAGGTCACCGGTCGCCGGCCCCGCCCAGGTCAGGGTCGAGCCGCTGAAGTCGGGCCGCACGGCCGCGTTCGCCAGGGCCACGCTCGTCCAGGACGGCGTGCCGCAGATCGAGAGCCTGATCACCACCGCCACCCTGACCGGCGCCGATCCCGTCTACACCGACGCGCCCTCGGTCGTCATGCCGCAGGTCGAGGAGTGCGTCAAGCTCCCCGATCCCAAGCCCGAGAACAACATGACGCTCAACGCCCAGATGGACATGCGCTTCGACCCGCCCACCATCGCCTGGCTGAAGGGCGACCCCACGGGCCGGCCGGAGTCGCGGGCGTACTTCAGGATGGCCGAGCCGCAGGACGCCGACCCGTACGTGCTGGCCCTGGCCGTGGACGCGCTGCCGCCCGTGGTGTTCTCCGCCGGCGCCCGCGGCTGGGCGCCCACCGTCGAGCTGACCTGGCATTTGCGCGCCCTGCCCGCCCCCGGCTGGCTCACCCTGATCGGCGGCGGCCGTCTCATCGCGGACGGCTGGTTCGACGAGGAGGTCGAGGTGTGGGACTCCGCGGGCCGCCTGGTCGCCCAGTCGCGCCAGCTCGCCAGGGTCGGAAGGGGCTGATGTGAGCAACACAACAGTCCCGCCTTCACCAGGTGTGAGCATTCTTACGCAGTGTTGATCGCGCAGGTCGCCTACCCTCTAGAACGTGCCGGACGCGAGTATTGGGATCTTCGACAGCGGGGTGGGCGGCCTGACGGTCGCACGCGCGATCATCGACCAGCTACCCCACGAGTCGATCACCTACGTGGCGGACACGGCCCGCCAGCCGTACGGGCCGAAGCCCATCGCCGAGCTGCGCGCCTACGCCCTTGAGGTGATGGACCACCTCGTCGGCCAGGACGTCAAGATGCTCGTCATCGCCTGCAACAGCGCCAGCGCCGCCGTGCTGCGCGACGCCCGCGAACGCTACGACGTGCCGGTCGTCGAGGTGATCCAGCCCGCCACCAGGCGCGCGGTCCGCGCCACCCGCACCGGCCGGGTCGGCGTGATCGCCACCCAGGCCACCATCACGTCGCTGGCCTACCACGACGCCTTCACCGCGGCCCCCGACGTGCAGCTCACCGGCGTGGCCGCCCCACGCCTGGTGGAGTACGTCGAGCGCGGCGAGACGATGAGCAAGGAGCTCATCGACGTCCTGCGCGGCTACCTGGAGCCCATCAGCGCGGCCGGCTGCGACACGCTCATCCTCGGCTGCACCCATTACCCGCTGCTCACCGGCGCGATCTCCTACGTCGTCGGCGACGGCGTCACGCTGGTCTCCAGCGCCGACGAGACGGCCAAGGACGTCTACCGGATCCTGCACGACCGCGGACTGGCGGCGGGAGGCGAGTCCACCCCCCGGCACCGCTTCCGCGCCACCGGCGACTCCCGGCTCTTCGCCCGCCTGGGCAGGCGCTTCCTGGGCCCGGAGATCGACGTGGTCGAAGTCGCGCCAGTGGGGGGTACTACCTTTAGCGGGAGGCCCACATGAAGGTGACCATCGTCGGATGCTCGGGCAGCTACCCCGGCCCCGACAGCCCCGCGTCCTGCTATCTCGTCGAGGCCGAGGGGTTCAGGATGCTGCTCGACCTCGGCAACGGGTCGCTCGGCGCGCTCCAGCGCCACATCGGCCTCTACGACGTGGACGCCATCTGCCTGTCCCATCTGCACGCCGACCACTGCCTCGACGTCTGCGGCTACCACGTGGCCCGCACGTACGGGCCCGACGCGCCGTACCCGCCCGTGCCGGTCTACGCGCCCGAGGGGGCGCCGGCGCGGCTGGCGGCGGCGTACGGGATGCCGGACGAGCCCGGCCTGGAGACCGCCTTCGACTTCACGGTGTTGTCGCCCGGCTCGTTCGAGGTGGGGCCGTTCATCGTCACGGCCGGCCTGGTGAACCATCCGGTCGAGGCGTACGGGTTCAGGGTGGCCACCGACGACGTGTGCGTGGCGTACTCGGGGGACACCGGGGAGTCGGCGGAGCTGGTCAGGCTGGCCACGGGGGCCGATCTCATGCTGTGCGAGGCGTCGTTCGTCGAAGGCCCCGACCTGCCTCCCGACCTGCACCTGACCGGCCGTCAGGCGGCCGAGCACGCGGCCAAGGCGAACGCCGGCAAACTCGTGCTCACCCATCTCGTGCCGTGGAACGACAACGCCAGGGTGCTGGAGGACGCGTCGAAGGGCGGCTATGCCGGGCCCATCGAGCTGGCGCGCAGCGGCGCGGTCTACGAGCTGGCCTGAGTCTGGTCGAAGTCACGTAATCGGGGCAGCGGCGAGAACAGCAGCGGCACGAACGACACGACCCGCCCGCACATCAGCACCCACAAGGCCGTCCGGACGCCGAGATGCTGGGCGATGATCCCGCCGAGCAACGCGCCCAGCGGGACCGACCCCCACATCAACGACCGGAACGAGGCGTTGACCCGGCCCAGCAGATGCTCGGGCACCGTCGTCTGCCGGTAGGTGATCTGGCCGACGGTGCTCAGCGCCGCGCTCCACGACAGCGCGATCGAGGTGACGGCGAAGAACGCCACCCGCCAGTCGGACTGGGTCATCGGCAGCAGCAGGGCGAAGGGCGCCGGCACGGTGACGGAGAGCCAGGTCATCCTGGCCGTGCCGATCCGCCTCGACAGCAGGGCGCCGAGCAGGCCCGCGGCCACGCCGCCGAACCCGCCGGACATGAGCAGCATGCCGATGAGACCGGGCGCCAGCCCCACCTCGTCGGCCAGGAACAGCACCGACAGGCCGAGCACGCCGCCGACCGTGACGTTCGTCACCACCGAGGACGCGGCGAACATGCGCAGCAGGCCGTCGCGCCACACGTAGCGCAGGCCCGCGCCGATGCCGCGCAGGAGCGGCTCGCGTTCGCCCGATGCCGGCGGCTTGTCGGGGGTCTTGATGCTGCCGAGGAACAGCACCGACGCCAGCGAGCCCAGCGCGGTGGCGACCAGCGTCCGCGGTGCGCCGATGAGCTGCACCAGCAGGCCGCCGACGCCCGGCCCGGCCAGGAAGCTGCCCGAGCGCACGACCTCCAGCTTGGAGTTGCCGTCGCTGAGCTGCGGCGTGCTCACCAGGCTGGGCAGGTACGTCTGGTCGGCGACGTCGTTGAACACCTGCGCCACACCGGCCAGGAAGGCGACCGCGAACATCATCTCGATCGACAGCACGCCCAGCTGCGCCGCCAGCGGAATGGTCGCCAGCAGCAGGAACCTGGCCGAGTCGGAGACCATCATCACGCGGCGTCGGCGCATCCGGTCGACCCACACCCCCGCGGGCAGGCCGAGCAGGAGGAACGCGGTGGTCTGGAGCGCGGACAGCAGGGCCACCTGGGCCGGTTGCGCGTGCAGCGTGACGACCGCAACGAGCGGGAGGGCCACGCGCGAGATATTCGCTCCCAGTTCGTTCCCCACATGTGAAGTCAGGAACCGGAGGAAGTCAGGGTTTCGCAACACCCCCGTTGTCATTGCGTAAGGATCCATGTGTCGGACACATTTGGTCAAGAGTGTCGTGCCACGGAGATAGGGTGATCTGCATGTCCCGACAGGATGGCCGCAACCCCGACCAGCTCCGCCCCATCACCATCACCCGGCAGTGGCTGGCGCACGCCGAGGGTTCGGTCCTGGTCGAGTTCGGCGGCACGAGGGTGTTGTGCGCGGCGTCGGTGCAGGACAGCGTGCCGCGCTGGCGCAGGGGCAGCGGCCAGGGCTGGGTTACGGCCGAATACGCCATGCTCCCTCGGGCGACCAATACCCGTAATGATCGTGAATCGGTCCGCGGCAAAATCGGCGGGCGCACCCACGAGATTTCCCGGTTGATCGGAAGATCACTTCGCGCCTGCGTCGATTACAAGGCCCTGGGCGAAAACTCCATTCTGCTCGACTGCGACGTGCTCCAGGCCGACGGCGGCACCAGGACCGCCGCGATCACCGGCGCGTACGTCGCGCTCGCCGACGCCGTCTCCTGGATGAAGGCGCGCAAGATGTGCCCGGGAGACCCGCTGATCGGCTCGGTCGCGGCCGTGTCCGTCGGCGTCGTCGGCTCGGTCCCCATGCTCGACCTGTGCTACACCGAAGACGTCGCCGCCGAGACCGACATGAACGTCGTGATGACCGGTGAGGGCGCCTTCGTCGAGGTGCAGGGCACCGCCGAGGGCGTGCCCTTCGACCGCGCGGCCCTCGACCAGCTGCTCGACCTGGCAGCCGCCGGGTGCGAGGAGCTCACCCTGATCCAGCAGGAGGCGCTGGGCGCATGAAGATCGTGCTCGCCACCCGCAACCCGGGCAAGATCGCGGAGCTGCGGCGCATCCTCGTCGGGTTCGAGATCGTCGGGCTGGAGGAGTTCCCCGAGATCGGCGAGGTCGCCGAGACCGGCGTCACCTTCGAGGAGAACGCGCTGCTCAAGGCGCACGCCGTCGCCAACGGCTCCGGGCTGCCGGCCGTGGCCGACGACTCCGGGCTCTGCGTCGACGTGCTCAACGGCATGCCCGGCGTCTTCTCGGCCCGCTGGTCCGGCCGTCACGGCGACGACCAGGCCAACCTCGACCTGCTGCTGGCCCAGCTCTCCGACGTGCCCGCCGAGAAGTTGTCCGCGCACTTCGCCTGCGCCGCCGCGCTCGCGCTGCCGTCCGGGGAGCACCGGGTGGTGGAGGGCACGCTGCCCGGTCACCTGATCACCACCCCCCGGGGCACCAACGGCTTCGGTTACGACCCGATCCTGGTGCCGCTCGGCCACGACCGCACCACCGCCGAGCTGTCTCCCGACGAGAAGGACGCCATCAGCCACCGGGGCCGCGCCTTCCGTGCGCTGGCGCCGATCGTGCGCGACATCGTCGGCTCGTAACCACCGCGTAAGAACCTCCTGACCGTGGGCGACGTAACGTCGTACCGTGCAGAAGAACGAGACGGTACCCGCCTGGGCCGGCGCCCTGGCGGGGCTGACGGCGGGCGCGCTGGCGCTCGGGATCGCGCAGCTCGTCGCCGGGTTCGCGGGGCCTGAGACCTTTCCGGTGGTGGCGGTGGGGGACACCGCCGTCGATCTGACGCCCGCGCCGGTCAAGGATTTCGCGATCAACACGTTCGGGGAGAACGACAAGACCGTCCTCGTCGGGGGCGTGCTGGTGGTGCTCGCCGGGATCGCGGCCGTCATCGGGGTGCTGGCACGGCGGCGGCTCCTGTATGGGTATGTCGGGCTGGCCGGGTTCGGGGTGGTGGGTGCCGTCGCGGTGCTCACCCGTCCGGGGGCGGGCGCGGTTGACGTGCTGCCGACGGTGGTGGGGGTCGTGTGCGGGGGGCTGGCCCTGGGGTGGCTGCTCCGGCGCGCCGGTGGCGGGCTCGCCGTTCCGGCTTCCGGGACGGCTCCGGCTCCTGAGCCGGGTGCGGCTGCGCGGCCCGAGGTCTCCGGGCCCGAGGTCTCCGGGCCCGAGGGTGAGGAGGTCGGGGGCGGCGAGCGGGTCGTGGAGCGGCCGGCCGTGATGCGGGCCGGGGGTGCCACGGTGGTGGAGCGCGGTTTCGACCGGCGGCGGCTGATCACCGGGGTGGCGGGCGGGATCGTGGTGGCCGGGGCGGCCGCCGTGCTGGGGCGGCAGCTCGGCGGGCGGCGGGAGCTGGACACGGTGCGGGGCAACCTGGCACTGCCCACGCCCGCGAGGCCCGCCCCACCACTCCCGGCCGGTACAGACTTCCACATCCCCGGCTTGTCATCCTTCACCACGAAAAATCAGGACTTCTATCGGGTTGATACGGCCCTCGTCGTCCCCCAGGTGGACCCGCGTGCCTGGACGCTTCGCATCCACGGCATGGTGGACAAGCCGGTCGAGCTCACCTACGCCGAGCTGCTGAACCTGCCGCTCACCGAGGCCGACATCACCCTGACCTGCGTCTCGAACGAGGTGGGCGGCCCGTACGTCGGCAACGCCCGCTGGCTGGGCGTACGCATGGCGGACGTGCTGCGCCGGGCCGGGCTCCAGCCGGGTGCCGACATGCTGCTGTCCACGTCCGAGGACGGCTTCACCTGCGGCACCCCCGTGGACGTCGTGATGGACGGCCGCGAGGCGCTCTTCGCCGTCGCCATGAACGGCGAGGCGCTCCCCTTCGAGCACGGCTTCCCGGTACGCCAGGTCGTGCCCGGTCTGTACGGCTACGTGTCGGCCACCAAGTGGGTGGTGGACGTCAAGGTGACCAGGTTCGACCGGGACGAGGCGTACTGGACGCCGCGCGGTTGGGCCGCCAAGGCGCCGATCAAGACGCAGTCGCGCATCGACGTACCGAAGACCGGGGACTCCCTGAAGGCCGGTCGCACGGCGATCGCCGGGGTGGCGTGGGCGCAGCACACCGGGGTGGAGGCCGTCGAGGTGCGGGTCGACGGCGGCGAGTGGCGGCAGGCGCGGCTGGCCGCCGTGCCGGGGCCGGACACCTGGCGGCAGTGGGCGCTCGACTGGGACGCCACCCCCGGGCAGCACACGATCGAGGCGCGGACGACGGACGCGGCGGGACGTACCCAGACCGAGCGCCAGGCGCCCCCCGCCCCCGACGGCGCCACCGGATGGCCGGCGGTGACGGTCCAGGTGGCCTGATTCGCGGACGTTTACGCAGGTAAAGCCGACGGCCCGAACGGATAATCTTCCCCACTTCACCCTCCGGGACGCGACGACCACTCTACGATCGGTCGTCCAAGCAGGACAGGAGGCAGGACGTGTTCCGCGAACGCAAGTCGAGCGTCCGAGGGGTCCTTCCGGAGGGGCAGTACAACCCGGTGGTGGGGGAGGGGGTCCGGTGGCTCGACTACGAACGTGCCGCCGAGGATGTCCCCGGCGACACGCCCGCCACCACCGAGTTCCCCTCCTCCCGTGAGGGCTCGGCCCCGTTAGCGCCCTGCCCCTTCCGCGCCGGCCACAGCCCCGCGGAGGGACCCACCCCACCGCCCGGCCTCCCCGAGCCGCCTCCCTCCCACCCGGCCCCCGCCCGAGCAACGGGCACGCCCTCCACGTCGGACGCGGCTTCTGCTCGCGGCGTGACCCCGGCTTGGGAGCCGGCCTCCCTTGGTGACCTGACCTCCACCTCGGACGAGGCTGTGGTTTCCGACCTGACCACGGCGTCGGACATGGGCTCCGCCCCCGGCGTGGCCTCGGCGCTGGACGTGCTCACCGGCCTCGCCACCCGTCCAGGGCCACCGCCCGGCCGGGCCCGCACTGAAACGCCGTACGGCCTGACGTTCAGCCTGGACGCGCTGAACCGCCTCGCCGCACGCCCGAAGGCACACCCCGGCCCCGCGAACGGCCTGACGCCGGACCTCGACGGGCTGACCGCCTTGAGCGGCGCTGAGGTGATCACCCCACAGGCCCCCGCCGACGTGCCGACCATCGGGGACGCGCGAACCAGCGCGCATGGCCATCGGGAAGCGCCGACGGGCACGCCCGACGGCCGAGAGGTCGCCGGCGAGGAGGCGCCTGGCCCGATGCCCCACTCGGGCGCGGCTCCCGTCCCGAACGGAAGCGCGCCGGGCGGCATCCACAAGGCTGAACTGCGCGGGACCGCCTCCGGGGCAGGCGACCCAGGGGGCGTTGAGGTGCGTGGGGATCGTCGGCCGGGAGCCGATGCCCGGGAAGCCGGGCAGGGCGGGGACGCGGCAACAGGGGCCGGGCCGCATCGGGGTGAGCCGGGGGCGGCGACGCCACGGGGGTTCGGAGCGGCCGTCAGCGGGATGCGGCGGTTGGATCTCGGAAGCAGTGATCGGCCGGCGGGTTCCGGAGGGCTGGGACGTACGGGGGATGGGCGGCATCCGCTGGAGGTCCGGATCGATCGGGCGAGGAACAAGGCCGGCGCGGACTGGTTCGAGGGGGAGCGGAGGCCGCCGAGACTGGTCGAGTCCCGTCCGTACGGGCTGCCGGGCGGCCTGGCACAGCCGGACCCGCAGGTCGAGCGGGATCTGAGGCAGGCGCTGGAGTCCGGGGCCAGGTTCCCCGACCCGCGCGGCACCTGGGTCAGGCTGATCAACGGCGGCGGCCCGGCGGACGACCCGTTCCGGGCCTCCAACGCCGCCGACTGCGCCCTGGCCGTGTTGTCCACCTGGCACGGCGAGCCCGCCACCGCCGCCCCCCGGCTCCCCGAGTACGACCGGATCGGCCGGCCGCTGCTCACCGGCGAGCAAGGGGGAGCGGCCAGGATCGAGCGGTGGACCGGCCAGAAGTTCCAGTACGCGGGCCAGGGCCGGCACGCCTATCCCATGGTCGCCCGTCGGCTGCTGGAGGCGGGGCACGGCGCCGGCGCGGTCATCGTGGTGCGCTGGCCCGGCGGCGGCTCGCACGTCTGGAACGCGGTCAACTCCGGCAGCGAGGTGATCTGGATCGACGCCCAGCGGGGGCACATGTCGGTCGAGCCGCCGTACGCGACGGTGACGGGGGTGTTCTGCATGATCCTCGATCGGCAGGGACGGCCGCGATGAACATGGACCAGGCCAGGGCGCTGGCGGAGGAGTACTTCAACGGGACCCGCCCGCCGGACGAGCCGCTGTCGGTGGGCCTGTACGGCTTCCATGACGGGTATGTCGCTTGGGTCCGGGAGCTCGACCCCGACGATCCCACCACCCTGCCGGACACGGTCGGCGGGGCCTGCATCGTGATCGACAAGGCGTCGGGAGAGGTCGTCGTCCGGCCCCTGCTCGACCCCGAAACCGTCGCCGAACTCTGGCCCGGCCGCACCCCACGCTGACCCCGGAAAAGCAGGGGCCGGGGGCGGGAGTGCGCCCGGAAAGGCGGAGGTAGTGGGGGCGGGCGACGGCTGGCGACGCCCCGGAAGGTCGGGCGCCGCCCCCATGAGGCGCCCGACCCGTCTGGCATGGGCGTGGCCGCGCGGGCCTCCCACGACACCCGCCCTGGGAGGCCCGCGCTGCCCCTGCGCGTACCCTCTATCCTGATTTTTCGCTTTTATTCGGTTTTATCGGGATCACCCCGTGGCCAACGACCCCACGATCGACGCCCGGGCCGCGCGCCGCGCCGGCACCACGGCGGCCAGCACGCCCGCCAGCCCCGACAGCACCACGAACAGCGCGATCTGTCCGAGCGGCGCGGAGAAGACCGCCCCGGGCAACATCGCCTGGACCGCGGCCCAGCCGAACACGGCGCCGAGCACCACGCCGACCAGCGCCCCGATCAGGCCGAGCATCGCGGCCTCGACCGAGAGCATCCGCCGCAGCTGCGGCCGGGTCAGCCCGAGCGCCCGCAGCAGCGCCGACTCCCTGGTGCGCTCGTGCACCGACAACGACAGGGTGTTGGCGATGCCGAGCAGCGAGATCAGGATCGCCAGCCCGAGCAGCCCGGTGACGATCATGAGCAGCATGTCCAGGGTCTCGTCGAACTGACCGCGTACCTCGGTCGAGCTCGCCATCTGGACGGTCGGATAGGCCGCGATCGCGGCCCTGACCACCTGACGGGCCTGGTCGGCCGCCACGCCCTCGCGGATGTTGATCATCACACGGGAGTCCGGCACCCGGTCGTAGTAGGTGTCGAACGGCCGCTCGGCGACGGTGAGCGGCGGCAGGGTGGAGTTCGTCCCGGCGAGGACGGCCACGACCTTCAGCGGCACCGACCCGGCCCGCTGGGTCCTGACCGTGACCGTGTCGCCGACCTTGACGCCCAGGGCGGAGGCCGCGTGGTCGAGCAGCGCGACCTGCCCGGCCGACAGGCCCGCCATCGAGCCGGAGAGCACCTCGGGGGTGACGGTTCCGTGGTAGGTGCCGATGTCGAAGCGCCGGTCGCCCACCTTGCCGGGGGTCTCGCGGATCTGCAGCACCGAGGCCAGCTCCGGCCGGCCGCGCAGCTTCTCGGCCACCGACCGGGGCACCCCGCTGTCCTGCACCTGGCCGGCCAGCATGTAGTCGACGGGGAACTGCTCGTCGAGCTTGTTCCAGACGGTCAGCCGGGTGGAGGCGCTGAGCACCGAGATCAGCGTCATCAGCGTGACGCCGATGGTGAGCGCCACCGTGGTGGTCGCGGCACGCCGCGGGTTGCGCGCCGAGTTGTCCAGCGCCAGGCGTCCGGGCACGCCGAACAGCTTGGCCGGGACCCAGCCCACCACCGCGCTCAGCGGCCTGACCAGCACCGGCCCGAGGATCAGCACGGCCAGGAAGACCAGCGCGCCGCCGGCCATCACGACGAACAGCGTGCCCGGCTCGCCCGCCGGCAGCGCCGCCACGCCGAACGCGGTCGTACCGGCCCCGGCCAGCAGGAACAGCCCGGCGAACACCCAGCGCAGCAGGCCGGTGCGGAAGTCCTGCTCCTCCGGCTGGGCGCGCAGCGCCGCGACCGGCGGCACGCGGGTGGCCGCCCGCGCGGGCAGCAGGGCCGCGAACATGGTGACCAGCAGGCCGACGGCCAGGCCGATCCCGATGGTGGCCGGGGTCAGCGCGACCGCCGCGTCCGTGGGCATGGGGGCGTCGAACGCGGCCAGCAGCGTCAGGGCGAGCACGGCCAGCCCGTACCCGGCGAGCAGGCCGAGCGCGGAGGCGAGCAGCCCGACCACGGACGACTCCAGCACGATCGAGCCGAACACCTGCCCGCGCGTCGCGCCGATGCAGCGCAGCAGCGCCATCTCCCGGGTGCGCTGCGCGACGAGGATGGTGAAGGTGTTGTAGATGACCAGCGCGGCCACCATCATCGCCACGGCCCCGAACAGCAGCAGGCCGACGGTCAGCGTGCGCATCGACAGCCCGGCCGAGGCCGCCAGGTCGTCGGCCAGCTCCGCGCCGGACTTGACCTCGTACGCGTTGCCGAGCGCCGCCGCGACGGCCTGCTTCAGCCCGGGGCCCGAACCGGCGACGTCGATCTCGCGGTAGCCCTTGGCGCCGGTCATGCGCTGCGCGGTGGCCGCGGTGAAGCCCACCGCGCCGGTGAAGGAGAGCTCCTGGTCCACGCCGGGGTCGAGCAGGCCGACCAGCCGGAACTGCTGCGGGGCCTGCCTGCGGTCGAGCACGGTGATCGTGTCGCCGAGCCGCAGGCCCTGCGACTTGGCGGTGTTCTTGTCCAGGACGGCCGCCTGGTCGTCGCTGCCGGGGCCGGTGCCCGCGACGATCGAGGTGCGGTCCAGCGGGCCGGGGACGATGGACAGGGCCGTGGTCGGGCTGCTGCCGACCGCCCTGCCGTCCTTGCCGAGCAGCGGCGCGGGGTCGCGGATCAGGCCCTGCGCCTCGGTCACGCCGGCGAGGGCGCGCACCCGTTCGAGGGCCTTCTCCGGCAGGACGCCGTCACGCTCCTTGGGCAGGACGGCCACGTCCACCTTGTCGGCGTCGGCGGTGACGCGCTGGGAGAAGCCCGCCTGGATGGTGTCGTTCAGCACGAACGTGCCCGCGATGAAGCCCACGCCCAGCGTGATCGCCAGCGAGGTGAGCAGCAGCCTGAGCTTGTGCGCGCGCAGCCCGGCCAGCGCCGTCTTCAGCACCTCAGCCCTCCAGCTTCATGAGCGTGTCGAGGACCGCCTGCGGCGTCGGCGAACCGATCTCGGTGACCAGCTCGCCGTCGCGCAGGAACACCACCCGGTCGGCGTACGCCGCCGCGACCGGGTCGTGCGTGACCATGACGATGGTCTGGCCCAGCTCGCGGACCGAGGTGCGCAGGAAGGAGAGGATCTCCGAGCCGCTGCGCGAGTCGAGGTTGCCCGTGGGCTCGTCGGCGAAGATCACCTGCGGCTTGCTGATCAGGGCCCGCGCGACGGCCACGCGCTGCTGCTGGCCGCCGGACAGCTCCGTCGGCCGGTGCCCGAGGCGGTCGCGCAGGCCGACGGTGTCGATGACCCGGGCGAACAGCTCCTCGTCCGCCTGCCGGGCGGAGATGTCCAGGGGCAGCCTGATGTTCTGCTCGGCGGTCAGCGTGGGCAGCAGGTTGAACGCCTGGAAGATGAAGCCGATCCGCTCCCGGCGCAGCAGCGTGAGCTGCCGGTCGGCCAGGCCGGTCAGCTCCACGTCGCCGATGTGCACCGTGCCCGAGCTGGCGGTGTCGAGCCCGGCCAGGCAGTGCATGAGCGTCGACTTGCCGGAACCGGACGGGCCCATGATCGCCGTGAAGGCGCCGGTCGCGAAGGCCACGTCCACGCCGCGAAGGGCGTGGACCCGGGCGTCGCCCTGGCCGTACACCTTGGTCAGGGCCTTGGCCACCACCGCGGGCGGGGCCGCGCGCCGGGAATCGGTGAGGGTCACTTTCACTCCTTGTCGCAATTTCTCGTCGCGACCAACGCTAGGAGTGGAAAGTTCAGGATTTGTGGGCCCTGAGGAGGGACTTCGTGTAGGACCTCAGACGACCCCCGTCAGCCTTTCGGCCGATGCGAGGGGACGACGAGCCCCGCCTCGTACGCGTACACGACCACCTGGGCCCGGTCGCGCAGCCCCAGTTTGGCCAGCACCCGGCCCAGATGCGTCTTCACGGTGGCCTCGGCGACCTCAAGGCGGTTCGCGATCTCCATGTTGGACAGGCCGCGGGCCACCATGAGCAGCACCTCCCGCTCGCGCGGGGTCAGCTCGGTCGCCGCGGGCAGCTCCTCCACCGGCAACTGGGCGGCGAACCGGTCCAGCATCCTGCGCAGCGTGCGCGGCGAGACCACCGCGTCGCCCGCGTGCACCTGCCTGATGGCGTTGACCAGGTCGGCGGGCGGCACGTCCTTCAGCAGGAACCCGGCCGCGCCCGCCTTGATCGCGGCCAGGGCGTACTCGTCGAGGTCGAACGTGGTCAGGATGAGCACCTTCGGCCCGTCGATGTGCCTGGTGGCCTCGACGCCGTCCATGCGCGGCATGCGGACGTCCATCAGCACGACGTCCACCTCGACGCGTTCCAGCAGCTCCAGGGCCGCCACGCCGTCGCCGGCCTCGGCCACCACGTCGATGTCCGGCTGGGCGCCGAGCACCATCCTGAACCCGGCCCGCAGCAGTTCCTGGTCGTCGACCAGCATGACCCTGATCATCACGCCGCCCTCGCCGTCGGGAGCCGGGCCAGCACCTCGAAACCGCCTCCGGTCAGGGGGCCCGCCGAGACCGCGCCGCCGTACATGCCGACGCGTTCGCGCATGCCGATCAGGCCGTGCCCGTCGGGGCTGCGTGGCGCGGCGGCGCCCCGGCCGTCGTCGGTCACCCGGACGACCAGCTCGGGGCCGCCGTAGTCGATCTCGACCCGCGCGTGGACGTGCGGGCCGCCGTGCTTGAGCGCGTTCGTCAGCGCCTCCTGGACGATGCGGTAGACGGCCAGCTGCTGCCCCTCGGGAAGCTCGCCGGGCACGCCGCCGATGCGCAGGCTGGCCGGGACGCCGGCGCCGCGCACCAGGTCTTCGAGCTGTCCCAGGCCGGGTTGCGGGGTGTAGTCGGTGTCGTCGTCCTCGCTCTCGCGCAGCACGCCCACCATCCTGCGCATCTCGGCCAGGGCCGCCCGCCCGGTCTTGGAGATGTTCCGTACGGCCAGCCGGGCCTGCTCGGGGTCTCTGTCGAGGGCGAAGCCGGCGCCGTCGGCCTGAACCACCATCACGCTGACGTTGTGGGCCACCACGTCGTGCAGCTCCCTGGCGATCCTGGTCCGCTCGGCCGCCGCGGCCATCCTGGCCTGCTGGTCGCGTTCGCGCTCGGCGCGTTCCGCGCGTTCCTCCAGCCCTTCGAGGTAGCGACGGCGGGTGTTGGCGTACAGGCCGGCGAGCCAGATGGTGATGACGAAGATCGAGCCGCTGAAGAACATGCCGAAGGTGGTCGCGGACCAGTTCACCAGCGCCAGGAAGATCCCCAGCTCGGCCACCAGCCCGGCCGCCAGGGCCCACCGGAAGGGGCGCTCGGAGGCGACCGTCCAGAGCGCGACCATGACCGCGAGGTTGGCGGGCAACGGGTCGATGTGGGCCAGCCACTGCCCGAAGGAGATCAGCGTGATCGCCGCGTACGCCTCCAGCGGCCTGCGCCGCCACAGCAGCGGCGCCAGCAGCAGCACCGAGAGCGCCACGTAGCCCGGCACGCCCAGGTACCTGCTGCCCTCCACCGGGGTGAGCGAGGCGTAGGGAATCGCCAGGAGCAAGCTGAAGACGGCGAGGGGGGCGACCCGAAGGACGCTCACCAGCCCGCCATGGCGCGTCGACCACGCCCGTACCCTGCCGAACACATCATCACGATATGTAAGCCCCGCCCGGGGTTTGTCCGCCTCAAGGGGGAAGTCGTCGTACGACCCAGGTCTTACATGGGTCTTACGGGGGACCCGGCATGGTGGTTCATGGGAGCGCCCCTCGCGGGCGGTAAAGGGAGATCGTGATGGCGGATCATGATCGAGACGCGGGTCGCGCGGTGAAGAGGAAGCACCGCGCGACCCGACCTCCCGGGCGGCGCGACCTTCTGAGCCATCGCCGCTGGCGCGTGTGCGGGCGGGGGGACTCGAACCCCCACAGTGTCTCCACCAACAGGACCTAAACCTGCCGCGTATGCCATTTCGCCACGCCCGCCGATCCCGCCGAGGCGGGCTGGGAACAGCTTAGCGCTCCGGCCGTGGCCGGGCAGCCTTCCGCGACGACCGCGGGCCCCTTGCGCGCGGGGCCCGCGGGACGGTCTCAGGCCAGGCCGAGCTTCTTCTTGAGCGAGGCCACGTGCCCGGTGGCCTTCACGTTGTAGAGCGCCTGCTCGATCTTCCCGTCGGCGTCGATCACGAACGTCGAGCGGATCACGCCGATCATCTCCTTGCCGTAGAGCTTCTTCGGGCCGTACGCGCCGTACGCCTGGTGGACGGCCAGCTCGGGGTCCGACAGCAAGGGGAAGGTCAGGGCGTCGCGGGCGACGAACTTGGCCAGCTTCTCGGGCTTGTCCTTCGACACGCCGAGGACGACGAAACCCTCGCCGGTCAGCTGGCTCAGGTTGTCGCGGAAGTCGCAGGCCTGCTTGGTGCAGCCGGGCGTCATCGCGGCGGGGTAGAAATAGAGGATCACCCTCTTGCCGCGAAGGCTGTCGAGGGAGACGGTGCCGCCGTCGGCGGTGGGTAGCGTGAACTCGGGCGCGGCGTCGCCGGGCGCGAGCTTGGTCTCTGTCATGGGCCCTCCTGAGTTCTCCCGGCAAACCTACCGGCCTGGCCGCTGTGCCGTACGGCACGCCGACCTGACAGACTGATCACGACCAGAACGGACGGAGCTCGCGACGGACCGCGTAGCGGGCGCGACCACGCGTACGGTCGGAAGGAGAGCCATGGCTGACACCGATCCAGACGAGTTGGAGCGGCGGATCGCGCGCACGCGCGCGGAGTTGGCGCAGACGGTCGACGCCATCGCCGACCGGGTGAGCCCCAAGCGGGTCGCCGAGCGTACGGTCGCCGATGTCAAGACCAGGGCGGGCCACTTCGTGGCGTCCGTGGGGGACGCCCTCGGGGTGACCGCCCGCCCGGTCGACTACGGCGACAAGCCCGAAGGGGTGTGGGACGACGAGCAGCCCAACCTGGCGCCGGTGCTCATCGGCGTCGGCGCGGTGCTGGTCGTCGGCGCGGCGATCGTCCTGTTCCGGCGCAGGCGCCGCCGGCGCTGACGTCCGGGGCAAGGGCCGGGGACGGGGTCAGAGGAACGTCCTGCCCTCGCCCCGGTACGTGGGCACCGACTCGGTCACGGTGTCGCCGTCCACGAGGTGGAGGGTGTCGAAGCGCTCGCACATCTCGCCCGCCTTGGCGTGCCTGAACCACACCCGGTCCCCGACCCGCAGCTCCTGGGCCGCCTGGCCCAGCAGCGGGGTCTGCACCTCGCCCGCGCCCTCGTCCTGCGCGTACCGCAGGCCGGCGGGCAGGTACGGCTGAGGCAGGCGGCTCGGCCCGGGAGGGCCTGAGGCGAGGTAGCCCCCGCCCAGCACCGTCACCGTGTCCGGCCCCGGGCGGCGGACGACCGGCAGCGCGAACAGGGCCGCCGGACGGCCGCTGAAACGCCGGTAGAAGTCGAACAGCCGCGGGTGGAAGAAGCCCGAGCCGGCGGCGACCTCGGTGACCGCCTTCTCCCTGACCGTCGTCTCGATCGAGCCGGTGCCGCCGCCGTTGACGAACTCCAGGTCGGCGATCTGGCGTACGGCGTGCACGATGCGGCCGCGGCGGACGATCAGCTCGCGGGCCGAGCGGGCCTGCATGAGCCGTACGACGCGGGCGAAGGCGGCGTTGCCCGGCGGGTCGTCGCCGACCCCGGCGATCTGCGCCTCGTAGGCCATGACGCCCACCAGCCGGAGCCCGGGACGCTTGGCGATGGCCGTGGCCAGGTCGGCGGCCTGGTGGGGCTCGCGTACGGGGGAGCGGAGCGCGCCGGCCCGGAACTTGCCGCCGAGCGCGACGTAGCCGGCGTCCACGTCGAGGGAGAGCCGCAGCTCGGCCCTGGGGTGCACGCCGGACACGGCCTTCTCGACGAAGTCGAGCTGCTCGCGGGAGTCGACGGTGATCGCGATCTCGGCGGCGACCCGCGGGTCGGCGGCCAGGGCGGCGAGCGCGTGCCGGTCGGCCGTCGGGTAGGCGACCAGGATGTCGGTGAAGCCCTGGCCGGCCAGCCAGAGGGCCTCGGGGAGGGTGAAGGCCATGATGCCGCGGAAGCCGTCCATGGCCAGGATGCGTTCGAGGACGGCGCGGCTGCGCACGGACTTGCTGGCCACCCGGATCGGCTTGCCCGCGGCGCGGCGTACCAGGTCGGCCGCGTTGGCCCGCATGGCCGCCAGGTCGAGGATCGCGAAGGGCGGTTCGAGCGCCGCGGTGGCGCGGTCGTAGCGCTGGCGGTCATCCATGGCAGCAGGGTAACGGCATATCGGGCGAATGAATATGAGGGGGGTTCATATTCATTGGCGGCCCGGTGCGGCATGGGCGGGGGCCCGGACGGCCGGGGAGGTTCACATTCCTTGGTGCGGCCGTAATGATCGGGCAAATGGGCGGCGAGGGCGCGGACGTGGGCCCGGCGGACCCATGTACGTCTGTCGTTGTGATGACCACGCTTCAGCAGATGGTGCCCGCAGCCATCACCGCCCAGCACACCGGGCTGCGCAGGGCGAGAAGGGCGCTCAGACCGGCCCGTACGCTGCCGGGCGCCCTCGTCGCCCTCTTCCTGGCCGCCGTGCTCGGCGCGACGACCGCCGAGGTCGTGACGTCGCTGCTCGGCAAGCCGCTCGGCTGGGTCCCGGTGAACGAGGCGATCGAGCTGGCCGGCGCGCGGACGTGGCCGCAGGTCTCCTTCGCCGCGCTGCTCACCGCCGGGGCCGGGCTGCTGATGTTGCTGCTCGCGATCGTGCCGGGACGTTCCAGGACGGTCCCGGTCGAGACGTCCGACCCGCTGATCGTCATCGGCATCACCCGCGCCGGGCTGCGCCGGACCCTGCGCTCGGCCGCCCAGAAGGTCAACGGGGTGGAGCGGGCCCGCGTACGGCTGCGCCGGCGCACCATCGAGGTCACCGTCGTGACCGGGCCGGAGAGCTCCGGCACGATGCTCCGGCAGGTCGGCACGGCGGTCGGCGACCGGCTGGCCGGCGTCGGCACGCTCGGCACCGGCGAGGTCGTCGTCCGGCTGCGCAGGAAGGGCGTGTGATGCGGCAGTACACGGGCAACCGCGTCGGCCTGGCCCTGGTCGGGCTCACCCTGCTCGGCGCGGGCGGCTACGGCTGGCTGCGCGCCAAGGGACTGCTCTTCGACCTGCCGCGCAACGCCAAGGTCCTGCCCGCCGAGTTCGCCCGTACGCTGGCGGCCGACCCCTGGACGTTGTGGCTGCTGGCCTTCGCCCTGCTGATCCTGTCCATGCTGGCGGTGCGCTGGCTGGTGCTCAGCCTGGGCTGGGGCCGCCGGGGCGCGGCCAGCGGCACCGGCACGGCCATGCTGTGCGTGGGCCTCAAAGGCGTGGACGGCCTGGGCCGGGCGGGCGTACGGGCCGCCGACAACGGCCTGCGCGTCGCCCTGACCTGCCCCTCCGACGCGGACGTCGGCGCGGTGGTGACCAAGCTCGACCAGGACATCGTCGGCCGCATCCGCCGCGAGGTACGCGACGACGAGACGCCGGCGGTCGTCCGCGTCCACGTCCGCCGCCAACCGGCCGAGCGCCGCTGACCACTCAGCCGGCTGCTCGTCCTTGCGGGAAAAGCTCGTCCCTGCAGAAAAGGAAGGCGCGGACCAGCGCCTTCGTCGTCGAATCCGATCGGGAGGTCGTCATTCACCGCATCATCGGCGCTTTCGCCGCCGCAGCTCTCGTACTCGCCCTCGGCGCGCCCGCCGCCCACGCGGAATCTGCCGACGGCTTCCCGCTGATCCCCTGCATGACCGGGGCGGACGGCCAGATGCACTGCGTGGGCGAACACCTGCCCGGCCTGCTGGCCCAGGCCCTCAGCCCCGCGTTCGGCCTGATCTGCGTGAACGGGCACACCACCACGGTGATCTGCCGCTCGTCCGCCTGAGACACGGTTGGAGACAGGCCCGGGGCCCCTCCCACGCGGAGGGGCCCCGGCGCGTCAGCACTCGATCACGTTGACGGCCAGGCCGCCGCGTGAGGTCTCCTTGTACTTGTCCAGCATGTCGCGGCCGGTGTCGCGCATGGTCTTGATGGCCTTGTCCAGGGCCACGTAGTGGCGGCCGTCGCCGCGCAGCGCGATCCTGGCGGCGGTGATGGCCTTGTTGGAGGCCACGGCGTTGCGCTCGATGCACGGGATCTGCACCAGCCCGCCGATCGGGTCGCAGGTCAGCCCCAGGTTGTGCTCGATGCCGATCTCGGCGGCGTTCTCCACCTGCTCGGGGGTGCCGCCCATGACCTCGGTGAGCCCGGCGGAGGCCATCGAGCAGGCCGAGCCCACCTCGCCCTGGCAGCCGACCTCGGCGCCGGAGATCGAGGCGTTCTCCTTGAACAGCACGCCGATCGCGGCCGCCGTGAGCAGGAAACGCACCACGCCGTCGTCGTCGGCGCGAGGGACGAACCTGGTGTAGTACGTCAGCACGGCCGGGATGATGCCGGCGGCGCCGTTGGTGGGGGCGGTGACGATGCGGCCGCCCGCGGCGTTCTCCTCGTTGACGGCCAGGGCGAACAGCGCCACCCAGTCCATCGCCTGCAGCGGGTCCTTCTCGGCCGACTCGGACTGAAGCCGCCGGTGGAGCTGGTTGGCCCTGCGCTTGACCTTCAGGCCGCCGGGCAGCACGCCCTCCTTGGTGATGCCGCGCCGCACGCACTCCGACATCACGCGCCAGAGGTCGAGGATGCCCGAGCGGATCTCCTCCTCGGTGCGCCCGAACGCCTTCTCGTTCTCCAGCATCAGCGCGGAGATCGACAGGCCGGTGTTCGAGCAGTGCTTGAGCAGCTCCTCGCCCGAGGCGAACGGGTAGGGCAGGACGGTGTCGTCGGGCTTGATGCGGTCGGCGCCCGTGGCCTTCTCGTCCACGACGAAGCCGCCGCCGACGGAGAAGTAGACCTTCTCGCGCAGGGTCTCGCCGTGCTCGTCGCGGGCGGTGAAGCGCATGCCGTTGGGGTGCTCGGGCAGGGAGATCTTGCGTTCGAAGACGAGGTCCTGGCCCACGACGAAGGGGATCTCACGGGTGCCGAACAGCGTGACCGTGCCCGAGGCGCGCATCTCGGCCAGGCGGGCGTCGATGGAGTCGACGTCGACCAGCTCGGGCTTCTCGCCGGACAGGCCCAGCAGCACCGCCTTGTCGCTGCCGTGGCCCTTGCCGGTCAGGCCGAGCGAGCCGTACAGGATGACCTCGACGCGGGCCACGCGGGGGAGCAGGCCGTCGTCGTGCAGACCACGGGCGAACTTGTGCGCGGCGGCCATCGGGCCGCCGGTGTGGGAGCTGGACGGTCCGATGCCGATCTTGAAGAGGTCGAAGACGCTGATCGCCATTGATGGGCGCCCTTCAGTTCAGGAAGTGCCGGGGCCCGCCGCGGGCCCCGGCGTTGGTGTCAGGACTCGCCTGAGGTGAGCGCGGTGTACTCCTCGGCGGACAGCAGGTCCTCCGCGTCGCCTTCCATGCGCACGCGGAACATCCAGCCGTCGCCGTACGGGTCGCTGTTGGCCAGGGACGGGTCGTCGACCACGGCCTGGTTCACCTCGACGATCTCGCCGCCGACGGGCGAGTAGATCTCGCTCACCGACTTGGTGGACTCGACCTCGCCGACCGAGTCACCCGTCTCGACGGTCGAACCGACCTCGGGGAGCTGCACGAAGACGACGTCACCAAGAGCCTCGGCGGCGAAGGCCGTGATGCCGACGGTCACGGTGATGCCGTCGTCCACGCCCGACACCCACTCGTGCTCCTTGGTGTAGTTCAGGTCGTCAGGGATGTTGCTCACTTGTTCCTCCTGTAGAAGGGCAGCTCGACCAGGTCCATAGGTTCTTGGCTGCCCCGGATGTCCACGGCCAGACCTGTGTCGACCCCGGCGTCCACGTAGGCCATCGCGATGGGCTTCCCCAGGGTCTGGGAGGGCGCACCGCTGGTGACCTCGCCGACGACGGCGCCGTCGCGGGTGACCGGGTAGCCGTGACGCGGCACCCGGCGGCCCTGGGCGACCAGGCCGACGAGGCGGCGGCGGGGCTGGTCGTCCTTGACCGCCTCCAGCGCCGCCCGGCCGACGAAGTCACCGGGCTTGTCGAATTTCACCACTCTGCCCAGCCCCGCGTCGAACGGGGTCAGGTCGGAGCTCAGCTCGTTGCCGTAGAGCGGCATGCCGGCCTCCAGCCTGAGGGTGTCGCGGCTGGACAGACCGGCGGCCTTGAGCCCGTGCGGCTCGCCGGCCGCCTCCAGGGCGCGCCAGAGCGGCACGGCGTCCTGGTTGGCGACGAACAGCTCGAAGCCGTCCTCGCCGGTGTAGCCGGTACGGGCGATGAGCGCCTGGCGGCCGTCGACCTGGCCGGGCAGGCCCGCGTAGTACTTGAGGCCGTCGAGGTCGGCGTCGGTGAGCGTGGCCAGGATCTCCTGGGCCCTCGGGCCCTGGATGGCGATGAGGGCGTACTGCTGGGAGCGGTCATCGACCACCGCGTCATACGACTTCGTACGATTTTTCAGCTCTTCTAGGACCTTGTCGGAGTTCGAGGCGTTGGCCACCACCATGAACTCCTCGTCCGCCAGCCGGTAGACGATCAGGTCGTCGAGCACCCCGCCGCGCTCGTCCACGATCATCGTGTACCTGGCCCGGCCGGGCGCGAGCGCCGACAGGTGGCCGACCAGCGCGTAGTCGAGGGCGTCTGCGGCCTGCGGACCGGTCAGGAAGATCTCACCCATGTGCGAGAGGTCGAACAGCCCGGCCGCCTCGCGTACGGCTTTGTGCTCCGCCGACTCGCTGCCGTACCGGAGCGGCATGAGCCACCCGGCGAAGTCGGTCAGCGTGGCGCCTAGGGCCTCGTGGACGTCTCGTAGCGGCGTAGGTCGGGACATTTGTCGCACCTCAGGACAGGATTGGATGCCAGCATCCTCCCCCTCTGTCATGGATGCCTGAGAGCTTCGCCCGAGTTTTACCGGACTTTCACCTTCGGCGAGGCCCCCAGGGCCTGCTTTCCAGAGGTCACCTCCCCGTAAGAACGCCTTACAGGGCTGCCGCGCGGTCCTTTGCCTTGAGAGGTTCGCGGGGAGGGCTTGCTCCTTCAGGGACCCTGACCGGATGTCAGAGTGCTCTCCCGCACGGTTTCGCCGGTGATGTCCGTCAGCCTAGTGCCGACATGGGGGTGTTGTCGCGCTTCGCCCCTGGATCTCGCCGGCACACCGCACGCAGCGAAAAGCGGCCGCGGCCCCGGAGAGGCGGGGCCGCGGCCGCGTTGGTGGCCGCGCGCGAGCCGGTCATGGCAGGTCAGCTCGCACGCGGCAGCCTGGACGCGGACCGGCGCGACCCGGCCCGCGTGGGGATCAGGCGCGCGCCCAGAGGGCGGGCACGTTCGGCGGCTCCCAGCCCGGCAGGCTGGTGTGCGCCTGGAGGCAGCGGTAGCTGACCCCCTGGTAAGTGACGACGTCTCCGGCCGTGTACGACTTGTAAGCCGTCCAGGTGGTGCCCTGGCCGTCCCCTCCGACGGTCAGGGTGAAGGAGGCGGAGTGGTCCGCCGTCGCCCCGTCGCCGTTGATCCCTATGGTGTACGTCCCCGCCGCGGCGCCGCCGGTGGTGGCGACCGTGACGGTGGACGACTGGCCCGCCTGGATCGTGGACGGGCTGAAGGAGACGGTGACCCCGCTCGGCACGTTCCCGGCGGAGAGCGCGACGCTCTGCGCCTGGCCGGACGTGACCTGGGTACTGACCGCCGCGGTAGCCGACTGACCGGCCTGGACCGATGCCGACGACGGGGTCACCGAGATCGAGTAGTCGTTCTCCGTGGGCGTGCTGGTGCCCACGGCGAGCTTCCATATGGCGTACGCGATGGCGTCGGAGTTGCGGTCGAGCGCCGTGGTGTTGATGGCGCTCGGGTAGCTGTCGCACGCGCTGTGGTAGCAGCGGTCGAACGCCTGCCCGGCCGAGCCGCCCCACTTGGCGGCCTGCGCCGAGCTCTTGACCGCCCCGGCCCCCGTGGCCAGGCCGCCGACCCGGACACCGGCGCTCTTGAAGGAGGCGTGGTCGCTGCGGCCGTCGCCTTCCCTGTCACCCTCGGTCTGCAGGCCGATGGTGGCGAAGTAGTCGTTGAAGGTCCGCTGGATCGCCGCGTCGTCGTCGTAGACGAAGTAACCGGCGTTGGTCGAGGCGATCATGTCGAAGTTCAGGTACACCTCGACGCCGCTCGCGCCGCCGTTCTGCACGTAGTACCTGGACCCGACCATGCCCGCCTCTTCGGCGCCCCACCAGCCGAACCGCACGTGCTTGGTGAGCGTGGGCCTGCGGGCGGCGAGGGTGAGGGCGTTCTCCAGGAGCGCGGCCGAGCCGGAACCGTTGTCGTTGATCCCGGGGCCGGCCGCGACGCTGTCGAGGTGGGCGCCGAGCATCACGGTCTGGTTGGCCGGGCCGCCCGGCCAGTCGGCGATCAGGTTGCTGCCGCCGCTGAAGCTCTGCACCCGGGTGGTGAACCCGGCCGCGTCGAGCTTGCCCTTGATGTAGTTGATCGAGGCGGTGAAGCCCGGCCTGCCCGAGGCGCGGTTGCCGCCGTTGCTCGTGGCGATGGACTGCAACTGGCTCAGATGCGCCGTGACGTTCGAGACGGGGATGTCAGGCGGGGGGTCGGCGGCGGCGCCGGCCGGTCCGGCCGGCGAGGTGAGGGTCAGGGCCAGCGCGGCGGTGGCCGCGGCGCCCAACCTGAGCATGGCGTTCACGATCTGTGGCTCCTGAAGGGGCTCAAGGGGGCTGGGCGGCCACCCCGGCGTGGCCGCCCAGGTCGTGCGACTTAGACCGGCTGCCAGAGGGCAGGGGTGTTGGGCGGCTCCCAGCCCGGCAGGCTGGTGTGCGCCTGGAGGCAGCGGTAGCTGACGCCCTGGTAGGTGACGGTCTGCCCGGCCGTGTAGGCCGTGTAGGTCTGCCACGTGGTGCCCTGGCCGCCGCCCACCGTCAGGCTGAAGGAGGCCGAGTGGTCGGCGCTCGCGCCGTCGGCGTTCAGGCTGATCGTGTACGTGCTGGGCGTCACACCGCTCGTGGTCGCGAACGTCACCGTGGACGACTGCCCGGCGGTGATCGTGGACGGGCTGAAGCTGACCGTCACGCCCGAGGGCACGTTGCTCGCCGACAGGGCGATGCTCTGCGCCTGACCGGCGGTGACCTGCGTGCTGACCGTGGCGGTGGCCGACTGACCGGCCTGGACCGAGGCCGACGACGGGGTCACGCCGAAGGAGTAGTCGTTCGGCGAGCTCTGCCCGATCTGCAGGTTGTAGGTGGCCTGCCGGTCGACGTCGGTGCCGTCGGCCGTGATCGCGATGGAGTGGCTGCCCTGCGGGCTGCTCGCCGAGGTGCTGATCGTCAGCGTGGAGCTCTGACCGGCGGTGATCGTGGCCGGGCTGAACGAGGCGGTCACGCCGGCCGGCAGGGTGCCGGTCCGCAGGGTGATCGACTGCGCCGAGCCGCCGGTCACGGTGGTGCTGACCGTGGTCGTGGTGCTCTGGCCCGGCGTGACGCTGCCGGAGGCCGGGTTCAGGTTGACCGAGAAGTCGTTGCTGCCCTGGGTGCAGGTCGGCTCGCCGGACTGGGCCCGGACGCTGACGCCGTCCCAGGCGTTCTTGACCACGTTGAACTCGGTGCAGCTGCCCGGGTACAGGGTCTTGGCGGCCTGGAGGGTGGCGACCCTGGCCTTGGCGTGCGTCCACGGCTGGGTCTTGTTGTTCAGCGCGGACATGAACACCTCACCGGCCTTGCGGATGCCGATGCCGGTGATCGCGGCGCCGTTGTCGCACCGGGTGCTCGCGGGCTTGCCCGAGGGGTTGGTGCCCTCGGCCACGAGGTAGAACCAGTGGTTCTGCGGGCCGGCCGCCGCGTGCACCTCGGTGTTCGGGATGGAGGTGCTGTAGCAGTTGGGGTGGCTCAGGGCCGACGGGTTGTACATGTTGCGGATCGGCCCGGACCCGGAGAGGTTGACCTCCTCGCCGACCAGGTAGTCCGGCGGGTCGTTCGGGTTGTTGGCGTACGCCTCGGTCAGCGCGCCGAAGATGTCGCCGGTGGACTCGTTCATGCCGCCGGTCTCGTTGCCGCTGCCGGAGCCGCCGCTGGTGAACTGGAAGATGCCGTGGCCGAACTCGTGGCCGACGACGTCCATCGACGTGAGCTGCTGGGAGTTGGCGGAGTTGTGGCCGAAGGAGCCGTACTGGCCGTTCCAGTAGGCGTTGACGTCGGCCAGGCCGACGCGGGCCGGGTAACCGCCGCCCTGGCCGTTGATGCCGTTGCGGCCGAGCCAGGCGCTCAGCATGTCCCATTCGCGCTGCGCGGCGTACAGGGCGTCGACGCAGGCGGTCTCCAGGTTCGTGCCCGAGCCGTTCCCCCAGGTGTCGGTGGTCTTCGTGTACGGCGAGCCGTTCTGGCCGCCGCACGCCACGCCGCTCCTGCGGGGGTCGCGCATCGTGTACGAGGGGCTGGTGTCGATGGTCACGGTGCCGACGTAGTAGCTGTTGCCGGTGCCGTCGCGCACCTCGTCCCACTCGTCGATGACCTTGCCGGTGAGGGCGTCCACGTAGACGTGGAGCTTGCTCTCGTGGCCGGTGGCGTTGGCGCCGGTGACCAGGACCTCCCAGGCCAGGCGCGGGGCCGTCGTGGTGGCGTGGACGGACAGCACGGGCGTGGCGACGGTCTCGACCCTGGCCACCTTGGCCCTGGCCGTCACCGCGGCCTGGGCGGCGGTCACCTTCGCCTTCGTGCCGATCCCGATCTTCGTGCGCTGTCCGGTGGTGACCGTGTCGACCACCGCGCCGGACGCGTCCGTGGTGACGACCACTTCGCCGCCGTACACGGGCAGGCCCGCGTGCTTACGGGCGTAGGTCAGGTACTGCAGACCGCGGACGCCTTCGACGGTCGACGTCAGCGTGAACGTGTCCTGCTCGGATGCCAGCAATGCCGCCGAGTCGGCCTGGATCGCGTTGTGTGCGGTGGCGATCGCGTTCCTGCGGTCGTCGGCGGTGGGAGGATCGGCCACCTGCGACGCTTGGGCTGTGGCGCTCGTGGCGCCCACCAGCGAGCTGGTGGTCAGGGCTAGCGCGAGCATTGCGGCAGCCCCCAACCTGAGTTTGGGGTTCACTCTCTGGCTCCTCAGGGGGGTGTGGAGTGGAAGAGCCCCGGCCGGCTGGGGATGAACACAGGGTGACACCGGGATGGCGCGACCCGGTACCCAACAAGTTTCCTATAACGCGGTGATATGGCCCCCTGAGCTGGGATTTCGTGCCGTTTCAGGCCGCAGAAAAGGTAAAGAAGCTTTCCAGTAGGGGGCTCAGCAGGCCGCCGTGAACGCCTCGAAGAGCGCCAGGCCGTCGCCCGCCTCCGGATGCCACTGGACCGCCACCGCGAACCCCTCGGAGCCGAGCTCCACCGCCTCGATCGTCCCGTCGCCGGCCGTGGCGGTGACCGTGAGCCCGGGGGCGAGATCGTCGACGGCCTGGTGGTGGTAGTGCGGGACCGTCACCGGGTCCGTGCCGAGCGCCTCGGCCAGGCGGCTGCCGGGGACGGGCGTGACCGGCAGGTGGCCGAATTCCCCAGGCGTGGGGGCGTGGCCGGTGTGCCCGGTCACGTCGGGCAGGTGCTGGTGCAGGGTGCCGCCGAGCAGCACGTTGAGCACCTGGAGGCCCCGGCAGATGCCCAGGAACGGCAGCCCCGCCTCCAGGGCCGCCGACAGGAGGGCGAACTCGGCCTCGTCCCGGAACTCCCGGACGTAGCCGGTGCGCTCGTGCGGGGCCCGGCCGTACCTGGCGGGGTCCACGTCGCCGCCGCCGGCCAGGACGAGACCGTCGAGCCGGCCCACGACCTGGGCGGGGTCGCCGGCCGGCGGCAGCAGCACGGGCTGCCCGCCGGCCTGGACGACCTTCTCGACGTACATGTACGGCAGGAGCGCGACGGGCAGGTCCCACACGGTGAACCGGGCGGGCTCCACGTACGTCGTGATCCCGATGACCGGACGGGTCACAGCGGCGTCACGTACGCGCCGGAGATGCCGCCGTCCACCAGGAACTCGGCCCCCGTGATGAAGGAGGCGTCGTCGCTGGCCAGGAACGCCACGGCGGCGGCGATCTCCGACGCCTCGGCGAAGCGGCCCACGGGGACGTGCACCAGCCGCCGCTGGGCCCGCTCGGGGTCCTTGGCGAACAGCTCCTGCAGCAGCGGCGTGTTCACCGGCCCCGGGCACAGCGCGTTGACCCGGATGCCCTCGCGGGCGAACTGCACGCCCAGCTCGCGCGACATCGCCAGCACGCCGCCCTTGGAGGCCGTGTACGAGATCTGCGACGTGGCCGACCCCATCACCGCCACGAACGACGCGGTGTTGATGATCGAGCCCTTGCCCTGCCGCCGCATGTACGGGATGGCGTGCTTGCAGCACAGGTAGACGCTGGTCAGGTTGACCTCCTGGACGCGGCGCCAGGCGTCGAGGCCGGTCTCCAGGATCGAGTCGTCGTCGGGCGGCGAGATGCCGGCGTTGTTGAAGGCGATGTCCACGCTGCCGTAGGTCTCGTGGGCCGTGGCGAACATCCGGACGACGTCGTCCTCGCTGGTCACGTCGGCCTTGACGAAGAGGCCGCCGACCTCGCCGGCCGCCTTGGCGCCCGCGTCCTCGTCGATGTCGACGCAGACGACCTTCGCGCCCTCGTGCGCGAACCTGCGCGCCGTGGCCAGCCCGATGCCACTGCCCGCCCCGGTGATGACGGCCACCCGGTCCTGCAATCGCTGCACTGTGTTCACTTCCTGTCCGATTGGTCGTTCACCTTCCTCATTCGCTTCGCGAAGTGCTTCGTTCCTCAGCCCTTCACTCCGCTCACTGCGTCAGGTTCACTCCCTGCCCGATTGGTCGTTCACCTTCCTCATTCGCTTCGCGAAGTGCTTCGTTCCTCAGCCCTTCACTCCGCTCACTGCGTCAGGTTCACTCCCTGCCCGATTGGTCGTTCACCTTCCTCATTCGCTTCGCGAAGTGCTTCGTTCCTCAGCCCTTCACTCCGCTCACTGCGTCAGGTTCACTCCCATGAGATGAAGACGTTCTTGGTCTCGGTGAAGGCCGTCAGGGCGTCCGGGCCGAGCTCGCGGCCGAGTCCGGACTGTTTGAAGCCGCCGAACGGGGTCCAGTAGCGCACGGAGGAGTGCGAGTTCACCGACAGGGCGCCCGACTCGACCGCGCGGGCCACCCGCAGCGCCCGCCCGACGTCGCGCGTCCAGATGGACCCGCTCAGCCCGTACGGGGTGTCGTTGGCGATGCGCACGGCCTCGGCCTCGTCGGCGAACGGCACCACCGACACGACCGGGCCGAAGATCTCCTCGGTGAAGGCGCGGTCGGTGACCTTCGAGGTCAGTACGGTCGGCGGGAACCAGTAGCCCTTGCCCTGCGGGCAGTCGCCCTGGAGGTAGGGCGTGCCCTCGACGAAGCCCCGGACCCGTTCCAGGTGCTCGGCGCTGATCAGCGGGCCCATCTCGGTGGACTCGTCGAGCGGGTCGCCGACCTTGACGCCGCGCACCGCCGCCGACAGGCGTTCCAGGAACTCGTCGTACACCTCGGCCTGGACGAGGATGCGCGAGCGGGCGCAGCAGTCCTGGCCGGAGTTGTCGAAGACCGCATAAGGAGCAGTTTTTGCCGCTTTTTCGAGATCCGAGTCAGCAAAGACGATATTTGCGGACTTGCCGCCCAGTTCCAGCGTCACCCGCTTGACCTGCGCCGCCGCCTTCGCGGCGATCTCCTTGCCCACCTCGGTCGACCCGGTGAACACGATCTTGGCCACGCCGGGATGCTCGACCAGCCGCGCCCCGGCGACCTCTCCCTCGCCGGGCAGCACCTGGAGCACCCCCTCGGGCAGGCCCGCCGCCAGGGCCAGCTCGGCCAGCCTCAGCGCCGTGAGCGGGGTCCACTCCGCCGGCTTGACGATCACGGTGTTGCCCGCCGCCAGCGCCGGGGCGACGCCCCACGACATGATCAGCATCGGGAAGTTCCACGGCACGATCACGCCCACCACGCCCAGCGGCTCCTGGAAGGTGATGTCCACGCCGCCGGGCACGGGGATCTGCTTGCCGTGGTTGCGCTCGGGGGCGGCGGCGTAGAAGTGCAGCACGTCGCGGACGGCCCCGGCCGCCCAGCGCGCGTTGCCGATCGGGTGCCCGGCGTTGTCCAGCTCCAGCCGGGCCAGCTCCTCGCCGTGGGCGTCCACCAGGTCGGCGAAGCGGCGCAGCAGCCGCGCCCGGTCGCCCGGCGCCACCTCCCGCCAGCTCCGGTACGCCTTCGCGGCCCGCTCCACCGCCCGGTCGACCTCGGCCGCGTCGGCCATCTCGACCTCGGCGACGACTTCTTCCGTCGCCGGATTAACGATCCTCATGCCTGCCGTCACATTCGCTCGAAACCACGGAACAGCTCCCAGTCCGTCACCGCCGCGTCGAAGGCGGCCAGCTCCACGCGCGCGTTGTTCGCGTAGTGCTCGACCACGTCGTCGCCGAACGACTCCCTGGCCAGCTTCGACCCCTCGAACAGCGCGAGCGCGTCCCGCAGCGTGTGCGGCACGGTCTCGGCGCCGGAGTCGTAGGCGTTGCCCTCGAAGGCGTCCTCCAGCGTGAGCTCCCGGTCGATGCCGTCCAGCCCGGCCGCGATCAGCGCCGCCACCGCCAGGTACGGGTTGACGTCCCCGCCCGGCACCCGGTTCTCCACCCGCAGCGACGGGCCGTGGCCCACCAGCCGCAGGGAGCAGGTGCGGTTGTCGACGCCCCACTTGACGGCGGTCGGCGCGAAGCTGCCCGGCACGTAACGCTTGTAGGAGTTGACGTTGGGCGCGTACAGCAGGGTGAGTTCGCGCAGGTGGGCGAGCTGCCCGGCGATGAACCGCGCGCCGAGCGGCGAGAGCCCGTACGGCCCCTCGCCCGCCATCGCGGGGTCGCCGTCGGGGCCGCGCAGCGAGATGTGGATGTGGCAGGAGTTGCCCTCGCGCTGGTTCGGCTTGGCCATGAAGGTGATCGAACGGCCCTCCTGGGCGGCGATCTCCTTGGCGCCGTTCTTGTAGATCGAGTGGTTGTCGCAGGTGCGCAGCGCCTCGTCGAAGCGGAAGGCGATCTCGTGCTGGCCGAGGTTGCACTCGCCCTTGGCCGACTCGACGTACATGCCGGCGCCCTCCATGTCGCGCCTGATGCGCCGGAGCAGCGGCTCGACGCGGGCGGTGCCGAGGAGGGAGTAGTCGACGTTGTAGAGGTTGGCGGGGGTCAGGTCGCGGTAGGCGCGCCGCCAGGCCTCCTCGTAGCTGTCGTCGTAGACGACGAACTCCAGCTCGGTGCCCACGTACGCGGCCAGCCCCCGGTCGGCCAGGCGGGCGAGCTGGCGGCGCAGGATCTGGCGCGGTGAGGCGGTGACCTCGCCGCCCTCCTCCCAGGCCAGGTCGGCCATGACCAGGGCGGTGCCGTCCTGCCAGGGGACCCGGCGCAGGGTGGACAGGTCGGGCTTCATCGCGAAGTCGCCGTAGCCCCGATCCCAGGAGGACATGTCGTAGCCCGAGACGGTGTTCATGTCCACGTCGACCGCGAGCAGGTAGTTGCATCCCTCGGAGCCGTGGTGCAGCACCTCGTCCAGGAAGTAGCGGGCGGAGAGCCGTTTGCCCTGCAACCTGCCCTGCATGTCGGCGATGGCGAGCAGCACCGTGTCGATCCGCCCGATCGCGGCCTCGCCCCGCAGTTCCTCGACGGACAGGAATCCGTTGCCCGCTGGTTCGCTCACCCTAGGTCGCTCCGATCTCGTCTGAAGCGCTTTCCCGTTGATTGGGCTAGTCTCAGACCATTGATGTGCATGCCGGGATCGCTTGTCAAGACCTGAGGACACCTTGGACGATTCGGCGCGTTTGATGACAGTGCTCCGCCCGGTGAGGGCGGGAAACGCCTTCGAGGAGACCGTGGAACGGCTGCTCCAGGCGATCAAACTGGGCGTGGTGGCGTACGGCGACAAGCTGCCGCCCGAGCGCGAGCTCGCCGTGCGGCTGGGCATCAGCAGGGTCACCCTGCGCGAGGCCATCCGCGCCCTGCAGGACGCGGGCTACCTCGACGTGCGGCGCGGCCGGTACGGCGGCGCGTTCGTCACCTACGTGCCGCCCCGGCCCGACGCGGGCGACCTGCGGCAGGCGGTGGCCGACATGGGCATGGCCGAGCTGTCCGACGCGCTCACCTTCCGGCTGGCGGTCGAGTGCGGGGCGGCGCAGGTGCTGGCCACCTCCGAGCTCACCCCCGGCAAGCGGGAGGTGCTGCTGCGCCGGCTGACCGAGCTGAACGAGGCGCCGCTGGAGGACTACCGGCGCCTCGACACGGCCTTCCACCTGTCGATCGCCGAGCTGACCGGCTCGACGCTGCTCGCCACCACGTGCGCCGACGCCCGCTCCCGGGTGAGCGACCTGCTGAACATGATCCCGATGCTCCAGGTGAACATCGAGCACGCGGCCGTCCAGCACCGGGCCATCGTGGACGCCGTCCTGGCCGGCGACCCGGACGCGGCCCGCCGGGCGATGGCCGAGCACCTGGAGGGCACGGCGGCACTCCTGCGCGCCTTCCTGTCCTGACCGGCGGGCCGCCTCGGCGGGACCGTCAGGCGGTGTCGCCGCCCGGTTCGCGGACGGGGAAGGCGTGGTGCGTCCCGTCGGGCCAGGTCAGCGTGATGCCGTCATCGGTCACCGACGCCGACGGGACGCCGGCCGAGCCGTCGCCCAGGACGGCCGCGCTGACCGCCCAGCCGTCCTCCGCGACCCCCTCCAGGACGGGCACCCGCGCCGGCGTCCCTAAGGCGTTGCCCTCGGGGTCGTCGGCGACGTAGGCCCGGCTGTAGCCGCAGACCGCGACCAGCTCGGAGACCAGCCCGTCGCCGTCCCGGACGCGGGCGCCGGGCCCGTCGGCCGGGTCCGCGACGAGCGCCCAGCCGGTCTGCCGGACCGGCGAGCCCGGGGCGACCCGATGGACGCGCACCTCGACCGCCCCCCTGATCACGCTCAGGCTCTCCACGCCGTCGCCCGCCGAAGCGGCCCACGCCAGGTCGCCCGCCGAGCCCGCGCCCCGGGGCGTGATCGTGCCGCGCCCGGTGACCGTGCCGTCCGGGCGGACCAGGCCGAAGTGGTTGTCGGGGACACGGACGGTCGGGGCGGTGCGGGTGGAGTAGGCGTAGCGGTCGTACAGGGGATCGCCGGGGTGGTGCTGGCTGCCGTGGTTGAGCAGGCGGGCGACGTCACCGGTGTTCTGGACGACCAGGCCGGGGCCGGGCAGCGCGGCCAGGCCGGTGGGGCCGGGCTCCTCGGGGGACGTCCAGACCGGGTGGTCGGCCGGCAGCAGCAGCCCGAGGAACGCCTTCGAGGCCCAGTACGGGGACGCCGAACCGGAGTAGGACTGCAACGAGGGCTCGTGGGGGCCGTGCCAGCCGAGCGTGAGCAGCCCCTCGGCGGACAGCGCGCCCGCGTCGAGGAAGCGGCGCAGGACGCCCGAGGCGATTCGGCGGGTCTGGCCGGGGGACAGCGGCGTGGCGTCCAGCAGCGCCCCCGCGAAGAGCGAGGTGGCCGAGGCGAAGCGGTAGGTGAGCGAGCGTCCCTGGTGGAGCATGCCGCCGTCCTGGTCGAAGGTGAGCGCGTAGCTCTCCAGGAAGCGGCGCAGGCGGGGGCCGGGGGAGCCGTGGCCGGACAGGCGGCCCGACAGGTGGGCCAGCAGGGCCGGGTAGAGGTGCATGGCCCAGCCGTTGTAGTGGTCGAAGGAGCGGTTGTCGCCGTCGGCGTACCAGCCGTCGCCGGCGTACCAGGGCTCGATGCGGGCCAGGCCGCGTTCGACCGCCGCGTCGGCCTCCTCCGTGTGCCGGCCGGCGGCCGACAGGAAGCCGCCCACCATGGCGGGGAACAGCCACCAGTTGTTGTCCACCGGCTCGTGACGCAGGGCCTCGGCGAGGTAGGCGGCGACGCGTTCGCGGGTGGCGGGGGGCAGCCGGTCCCACAGGCGCTCGCGGGTCAGCCAGAGGGACAGGGCGATCGAGGCGGCCTCGACCATGGGCTGGGTGCGGTCCTCGACGGGCTGCCAGACGCCGGGGCCGGACTCCAGGCCGCGCGCGTAGGGGGCGAGCAGTTCCTCGGGGCCGCCGCCGGCCACGCGGAAGGCGGCGAGCAGGAAGGTGCGCGCGAACCCCTCCAGGCCGTCGCAGCGTGACCAGCTCTCGCGCCCCGGCAGGTTGATCACGGCGCCGTCCGCGGAGCGGTACGGTTCCACCGCGGCCAGCAGCCCGTCGGCCACCGCCTCCCAGTGGGCGCGGGTCCAGCCGGTGTACGGGCTGAGCGTTCGATCCTCCGGCGGAAGCGGGAACATGCGGCACTCCAAAGGGACGTCCGGTCTCCGGCGGGACCTTAGCATCCTGATCGAACGAAAGCATCCGTTCAAAAACGAAAGCACTTCCCGGTAGGATCGTAGGGTCGAGTCAGAAGGAGTCGCGGTGTTCGCCGAACAACGTCATGAACTGATCCTGCGCGAGGTGCGCGAGCGCGGTTCCGTACGCCTGGCCGAGCTGGTCGACCGGCTCAACGTCTCGATGGTCACCCTGCGCAGGGACGTCGAGCATCTGGCCGGGCAGGGCCTGGTCAACCGCGTGCACGGCGGCATCACCCGGCCCGAGTCCGTGCCCGCGCCGGCCCGGGAGCGCTCGCTGACCCTCGGCATGCTGGTGCCCTCGGCCACCTACTACTACCCGGCGGTCATCAAGGGCGCCCGCGAGCAGGCCGAACGTCTGGGCGCCCGGCTCGTCCTGGGCGTCTCGCGCTATGACGACGACGAGGACCGCACCCAGGTCAGGCAGCTCGTGGACGGCGGCATCGAGGGCCTCCTGCTGACCCCGAGCAGGCAGCCGGACGCCTCGCACGAGCACTGGCTGGCCGAGCTGGGCGTGCCGGCCGTGCTCGTCGAACGGCGGGCCGAGCTGGGCGGACCCGCCTCCCTGCTGGACGCGGCGGCCTCCCATCACGCCCATGGGGCCTTCCTCGGCGCGCGGCACCTGGCCGGGCTCGGGCACCGGCGGCTGGCCATGGTGTCGCGCGACAGCCCGACGGCCCCGCGGGTGCGGCACGGCTTCCTCGCCGCCGTCCGAGATCTGGGGCTGGACGAGCCCGTCCATCTCGACGTCGCGCAGGAGGGGCCCTCGCGTGAGCAGGTGGCCGACGTGGTCGCGGCGATCAGGGGCGGGGTCACCGCGATGCTCGTGCACAACGACGAGGACGCGTTGCTGCTGGTCCAGCACCTGCGGGCGGCCGGGGTGCGCATTCCCGAAGAGGTGTCGCTGGTCGCCTACGATGACGAGGTGGCGGCGCTCAGCGACCCCCCGCTCACGGCCGTCGCGCCCCCCAAGGCCGCGGTCGGCCGCTGTGCCGTCGACCTGCTGGTGAGCCGGATCCAGGAGGGCCCGCGGCGCCCTGCCCAGCACGTGGCGCTGCTGCCCGAGCTGAGGGTCCGGGAGTCCACGGTCGCGCCGCGCCCATAAGTTACGCATCCATTTCGTTATTGATCGATTTGTGGCCTCTCTCTAGACAACCGATCGAGTCTGAGCGAATGATGCCTTATCGATCGAAAGCGATGAGGAGCCATCGATGGGACGCAAGAGCGCCGGCATTGCCGGACTGCTGGCCGGTATGAGCCTGCTCGCCGCCGCGTGCGGCAGCACGGAGCCGGCGCAGCCCGCGGGTGAGGCGGGCAAGCCCGTCCAGGTGACGTTCTGGGGCTGGGCGAAGGGCACCCAGCAGGTCGTGGACGCCTTCAACAAGTCGCACCAGGACGTGCAGATCAAGTACCAGGAGATCCCCTCGGGCAACGCGGGCGGCTACGCCAAGTTCTCCAACGCCGTCAAGGCCGGCAACGCCCCCGACGTCATGTCCGTGGAGTACCCGCAGCTCCCCGACTTCGTGAACCAGGGCGCCCTCCAGGACATCTCGGCCGACGTGGCCGACGTCAAGTCCAAGTACCCGGCCGAGGTCTTCAGCCTGGTCGAGCTGGGCGGCAAGGCGTGGGCGCTGCCCATGGACGCCGCCCCGCAGGTGTTCTTCTACCGCAAGGACCTGTTCGAGAAGAACAAGATCGAGGTCCCGAAGACCTGGGACGACTTCCGCGCCGCCGCCGAGAAGGTCAAGAAGGCCGACGAGAAGTCGCGCATCGCGACCTTCTTCCCCGACGACCCGAGCGTGCTGGCCGCGCTGTCGTGGCAGGCGGGCGGCAAGTGGTTCGGCACCGAGGGCGACGCCTGGAAGGTGACGATCAACGACGAGCCCAGCAAGAAGGTCGCCGACTACTGGCAGGGCCTGGTCAAGGACGACCTGCTGAAGGTCCAGCCGTCCTTCAGCCAGGAGTGGAACGCCGCCTTCGAGGACGACACCCTCTGGGGCTACGTCGGGGCCAACTGGGGCGCGGGCGTCATGAAGGGCAACCACGCCGGCCAGTCCGGCAAGTGGGCCATCGCGCCGATCCCGAACTGGGGCACCCCGGCCAGCGGCATGCTCGGCGGCACCACGTTCGGCGTCAGCAAGGGGTCGAAGAACGCCAAGGCGGCCGTCGAGGTCGTCAAGTGGCTGACCGGCTCGGAGGAGGCGTGGACCGCCCGCCTGTCCTCGGGCACCTCCAGCGGCTTCCCGGCCATCGCCGACCTCGTGCCGGTCGCGGCCAAGAGCTTCGACGCCTCCTTCTACGGCGGCCAGGACATCTACGCGCTGTTCTCGGAGTCGTACAAGACGGTCCAGCCCGGCTGGACGTGGGGCCCGAGCATGGTGCAGACGCTGACCACCTTCAAGGACGCGCTCGGCAAGGTCGGCAGCGGCGAGACCACCATCCCCGGCGTGCTGGACACCGCGCAGACCGCCACCGTCGGCGAGATCAAGAGCCGCGGCCTCAACGTCGCCCAGCAGTAGCACGACGCGCGCGGCGGAGCGCCGGCTCCGCCGCGACCCACCGAAAGGCAGCTTGTGACTCCTCCAGCAGGAAGCGGTCGCGGCGGCGAAGGGTGGCGGCGGCGGGGGGCGATCCTGCTGTTCGTCGGGCCGTTCTTCGCGCTGTTCGCGGCCGTCATCGTGGCCCCGCTGGCCTACGCGGTCTACCTCAGCCTGTTCAGCGAGAAGTCGTCGGGGCTGGGCTTCGGCGGCGCGGAGACCGTGTTCGTCGGGCTCGGCAACTACCTGGACACGCTCAGGGACTCCGCGTTCACCGACGGCTTCCTGGTCATCCTCGGCTACTGCGTGCTGTACATCCCGCTGATGATCGGCGGCGCGCTCGCGCTGGCGCTGCTGCTCGACTCCGGGCTGGCCAGGCTGGGCAAGTTCTTCCAGCTCGCGCTGTTCATGCCGCACATCGTGCCCGGCGTGATCGCCGGGCTGATCTGGCTCTACCTGTACCTGCCCGGCATCAGCCCCATCGTGGACCTGCTCGGCGACGTCGACTTCCTCGGCGGCGACCACGTGCTCGGCTCGGTGGTCAACATCGCGCTGTGGGAGTGGGTGGGCTACAACATGATCATCTACTTCGCGGCGCTCCAGGCCATCCCGGCCGAGGTGGTCGAGGCGGCCAGGATGGACGGCGCGGGCCCGCTGCGCGTCGCGCTCCAGGTCAAGGTGCCGCTGATCCGCGGCGCCGTGGTCACCACCGTGCTGTTCACGATCATCGGCTCGCTGCAGCTGTTCACCGAGCCGATGGTGCTCGACAACGTCAGCGACGGCGTGGTCAGCACCTGGACGCCCAACATGTACGCCTACAACGAGGCGTTCGGCAACAACGACTACGGCCAGGCCGGCGCGGCCTCCATCCTGCTCGCGCTGCTCGCCGCCGTGCTGTCCTACGCCGTCACGAAGTGGGGGAACCGCCGGTGAAGTGGATGTCCCGCGCCACGGTCAACGTGCTGCTGATCATCTCCGCCCTCTACACGCTGCTGCCGCTGACGTGGCTGCTGTTCGCCTCCACCAAGTCGCTGTCCGACCTGTACTCGACGCCCGGCTTCTCCTTCGCCGGCTTCAACCTGTTCGAGAACATCAGGGCGGTCGCACGGGAGGGCGACGGCGTCTTCTTCCGCTGGTACCTCAACAGCGTCCTGTACGCCGGTCTCGGCGCGGCGGTCAGCTCGTTCGTCACCGTGATGTGCGGCTACGCCTTCGACAAGTACTCCTGGTTCGCCAAGGAGAAGATGTTCGGGCTGGTGCTGCTCGGCGTGCTGGTGCCGACCACCGCCACCGCCGTGCCGCTGTACCTGCTGGCCTCCAAGGTCGGGGTGGTGAACACGTTCTGGTCGGTGTTCGTGCCCGTGCTGGTCCATCCGTTCGGGGTCTACCTGGCGCGGGTGCTGTCGTCCGGGTACGTGCCCGGCGAGGTGCTGGAGGCGGCCAGGTCCGACGGGGCCGGCGAGCTGCGCACGTTCGCGTCCGTGGCGCTGCCCATGCTGCTGCCGGCGTACGTGACGATCTTCCTGTTCCAGTTCACCGCCATCTGGAACAACTTCTTCCTGCCCCTGGTCATGCTGAGCGACCAGCGGCTCTACCCGCTCAGCCTCGGCCTGTACGGCTGGGAGAAGCAGGGCCACGCCTTCCCCGAGTTCCACAGCCTCGTGATCACCGGGTCCCTGCTGTCCGTGGTGCCCCTGCTGCTGGTGTTCGTGTCCCTGCAGCGCTTCTGGAAGGCCGGGATGACGGCGGGCAGCGTCAAGTGAACGAGCTCTCGGGGGAGAACATGAACAAGCCGGTGACCGTCGTCGCCATGGCCGCGGAGGTCGCCGGGCGCATGCTCACCGGCGAGGTGCGGGCCCGCCTCGACCGGCTGGCCGACGTCCGGGCCGAGGTCGCCGCGTTCGACGACGCCGACCTGTCGCGGACCGAGGTGCTGTTCACCTCGTGGGGCTGCCCGCCGGTGACCGCCGAAGTGCTCGCCCGCGCGCCGCGGCTGCGCGCGATCGTGCACGCGGCGGGCTCGGTCAAGCACCACGTCACCGACGCCTGCTGGGAGCGCGGCATCACGGTCTCCTCGGCCGCCGCGGCCAACGCCGAGCCGGTGGCCGAGTTCACGCTCGCGTCGATCCTGTTCGCGAACAAGCGGGTGGTCGACATCGCCCGCGCCTACCGCGCCCGGCGGGCCAACGACGACTGGGACGCCCGCTTCCCCGGCTTCGGCAACTACCGGCGGGTCGTCGGGGTCGTGGGGGCGTCCAGGATCGGGCGGCGGGTGATCGAGCTCCTGCGGCCGTTCGACTTCGAGGTGCTGGTCAGCGATCCGTACCTGGGGGAGGACCTGGGGGCGCGCAGGGTCGAGCTGGACGAGCTGGTCGCCCGCTCCGACGTGGTCAGCCTGCACGCGCCCGACCTGCCGGAGACCCGCCACCTGATCGACGCGCGCCGGCTGGCCGCCATGCGCGACGGCGCCACGCTGATCAACACCGCGCGGGCCGCCCTGGTCGACCAGGACGCGCTCGTCGCCGAGCTGGTGACCGGCCGGCTGTACGCGGTGCTCGACCACACCGAGCCGGAGTTCCTGCCCGCCGGGTCCCCCCTGTACGACCTGCCGAACGTGCTCGTCACGCCGCACATCGCCGGCTCGCTGGGCGGCGAGCTGGCCAGGATGGCCGACCTCGCGCTCGACGAGCTGGCCCGGCACGCCCGCGGGCTGCCGTTCGAGCACGGCGTCGAGCCGGCCACGCTCTCCCGTTCCGCCTGAACCCTCTGCTTCCCGTTTCGCCTGAACACCCCCCGGAGAGGAAACATGCGTCTTCAGTTAGTCGCGGCCCTGGTCGTGGCGGCCGGACTGGTCGCCACCCCCGCGGAAGCGGCCGCCGCCAGGAACTTCTTCGTCGACTGCCAGGCGCCGGACGGCGGCTCGGGGCGTCATGCCGCCGGACCGCTGAACAGCCTGGACGCCGTCAACGCCATCACCTTCCGCGAGAAGGACACGATCAAGTTCAGGGCCGGGACCGTCTGCGCGGGCCGGCTCGAACCCGTCGGCTCCGGCACGGCCGCGCACCCCGTCGTCTTCACCTCCTACGGCGAGGGCCCCAAGCCGATCATCCAGGGCGACGGCGGCGAGTGGGCCGTCCACCTGGTGGACAACAGCTACGTGACGCTGGAGAAGCTGCACATCACCAACCCGGCGGCCACCACGGCCAAGCGGACCGGCGTGCAGTACAACTCCACCACCCCCGAGCCGAAGGCCGGGCTGGTCCTGCGGGACCTGGAGGTCTCCGACGTCGCGGGCTGGGGCAACAAGACCGGGACGAACGGCTCCTGGTTCTCCTACTCGGCCGGCATCAGCATCCAGGCGCTGCCCGAAGGGCGGGTCGGCTACCTGGACGGCATCACGATCACCGGCAACTACGTGCACGACACGGGCGGCGGCGGCATCAAGATCAGTCGCAAGGGCACCGACTACCACCGGAACGTGCTCATCGCCCGCAACACCATCCGCGCGGTGGGCGGCGACGGCATCGTGGTGCACGCCTCGGACCGGCCACTGGTGGAGCACAACCTGTTCGACGAGGGCGGCGCCGGGAAATACCCGTACGTAGACGGAAATTTCGCGGGAATGTGGCCGATCAACTCGGTTGACCCGGTATTTCAGTACAACGAGGTGACCCGCCAGCGGCCCACCATCTTCGACTCCACGGCCTGGGACTGCGACGGCGGCATCAAGGGCTCGTGCGTCTACCAGTACAACTACTCGCACGACAACGCCGGCGGCTTCTACCTGGGCTGCCAGAGCTGCACCGAGTTCCCGAACTACAAGGCCACGGCCATCCTGCGGTTCAACATCGCCCAGGACGACTGCCGCATCGCGGGCAACGCCTCCGGCGACAACACCAGCCCGCTGTGGTTGTACAACAACACGTTCTTCTGCCCGTCGCAGAAGCTCGACGTGGCCGTGCCCACCGGGAACTCGAAGATCGTCAACAACATCTTCTACGCGCCGTCCGGCACGCTGCCCTCGGCCCCCGGCATCGGCTACGACTCCAACGTCTACCACGGCGGCGTGACCATACCGGCGGCGGACGCCCGCGCGGTCACGGCCGACCCCGGGCTCGCCGCCCCCGGCACCGCCGACGGCGCCACCGACGTGGACGGCTACAAGCTGCTCGAAGGCTCGCCCGCACTCGCCTCCGGCGCGGTCGTGGACGGCCTCGGCGAGCGCGACTACTTCGGCAACCAGGTCGCCGGAACCGTCTCGCGCGGGGCCTACAACGGGCCCGCCGCCGCGCCGGTCGTGTTCGGGTCGGTCGAGGAGGCGTACAACAACGTCGCGGTCAGCTCCGACCTCAACCCCAACGTCGGCGGCTTCTCCACCAGCGGCCGCAGCTACTCCGGCCAGGGGCTGGAGAAGGCGGGCCTGACACCGGGCGGGACCGTGAACGTGCTCGGCGCCGACTTCGTCTGGCATCGGCGCCCGTACGGCATGACGGACAACGTCAAGGCCGCCGGGCAGACGGTCGCGCTGTCCGGGCAGGGCGCCAGGCTGGTCCTGCTCGGGGCCGGTGGGCTGAAGGCGCGCGAGGGCGTGTTCAAGGTCGCCTACACCGACGGGACGGTCGAGGAGAAGACCGTGCGGTTCGGCGACCAGTGGGACGCGACCGCGCCCGCCGGAGGCGTGCTCGTGGCCCGCGCCGACTACCACAACATGACGCAGACCAGCTACAAGAACCCGGCCACCGGGCAGACGCGCGAGTCGGGCGTGTCGGTGTTCGGCTACGCGGTGCCGCTCGACGCGTCCAGGACGGTCGCCACGGTGACCTTCCCGGCCGGCAGCCCGCTGGCGAACGCCGGGTTCCACGTCTTCGACATGAAGATCGCGAGCTGACGCCATGACGAGCACCCCGGTCACCGCCCGCCCGCGACGGGCGTCCGATGCGCGCCCGAGGTTCCCGGCGCGGCGGGTCCTGTGGGCGGCTCTCGCCCTGGCCGGGGTGCTCGTCGGCGTGCTCGTCGTCGGCGTCGCGAGGTCCGGGGAGGAGGCCGAAGGCGGCGTTCCCGCGCGGGCGGCGTCCGCGGACGTGGCCGAGGTGCTCGGGATGCGTCCCGGGGACACGGTCGTCACGTTCGAGGGGGAGCCGGTGAGCGGGGCCGAGGTGCTGAGGGCGGCCGAGACCGTCCGCGCCGAGGTGATCTCCGAGTTCGCCGCCCAGGGGCTCGGTCCGGGTTTCTGGGACCGTCCCCGTGACGGCGTCACCCCGGCGCGGCGGCTCAGGGACAGGGCGGTGCGGGCCGCCGTACTGGACAAGGCGCGGCGGATCTGGGCCCGCGAGGCGGGCCTGCTCACCGACGTCGGCGAGCAGGGGTTCCAGCGCGAGCTGGCCGCCGAGAACGCCCGCCGCGCCGCGGCCGCGCGCTCCGGCCGCCCGATCCCCGGCGTCCCGTCCTACGACCAGTACACCTACGCCCGGGTACGGGCCGCCGAGCTGGACTCGGCGCTCGCCAAACTGCACGCGGCCGCCCTGGACCTGTCCGAACGCCGGCTGCGCGCCCAGTACGCCCGCACGGTCGGCCCCGGCGCGCCCCCCTTCGAGCAGGTACGCGACAACCTCAGGCGGCAGCTCGTCATCGACGGCTACGAACGGGCCCTCCAGGCGAGAGCCGCGTCATGAACGCCCACACGGGGGACATACAACGCTCTTCCGGCTCGTACCATCGACTTCGAAGGTCATGGGGAACTGGTTCCAGAGCAACATCGTCGCCACGGGACGGCTGCCGCTGTTCTGCTACTTCGTCATGCTCATCGTGGCCTTCATCGCCACCCGCATCAACGTCCGCCTGATCAGGGCCAAGCTCGGCTGGTTCCGCAACGTCAACGTGGGCGAGATGCACATCCACCACGTCGTGTTCGGCGTCGTGCTCATGCTCGTCGGGGGCGTGTCGGGGCTCATCGTCAACGGCGCCTCGCAGGTCGGGCAGGTGGTCGCCGCCTGCGTGTTCGGCGTCGGCTCGGCCCTGGTGCTCGACGAGTTCGCGCTGATCCTGCACCTGCACGACGTCTACTGGGAGGAGGAAGGGCGCACCTCGGTGGACGCCGTCTTCATCGCCGTCGCCGTGACCGGCCTGCTCCTCATCGGCCTGCGCCCCCTGACCTGGGACTACGGCACGCCCGTCAACCCGGCGGTGCTGATCGTGGGCAACCTCGCGCTGGCGGTGATCACGCTGCTCAAGGGCAAGATCTGGACCGGGATGGCGGGGCTGTTCCTGCCCTTGCTGCTCCTGGTGGGCGCCGTCCGCCTGGCGCGACCCGGCTCCCCGTGGGCCCGCTGGTTCTTCCGCGGCGGACGCTCGCCCCGCAAGCTCGCCACCGCCGTCCACCGTGAGGAACGCTGGCGGCGGCCGGTCATCAGGGCCAAGATCGCGTTCCAGGAGTTCCTGTCGGGGCGGCACGACCTGCCCTCCACCCGGCGCGGCCGTCGGCATACTTGATCCATGACACCGCGTGCGCCCCGGACTCCGCTCTGATGCGTTTACCGCCGTTCCCCGAGCGCCTGCTGCGGGCCCTGTCGCCGGCCGGCGAGCGGCACGGGCTGCTGCTCGCGGGCGGCCACGCCCTGCGCGCCCTCGGCTTCACCGACCGCCTGGTCGAGCGGATCGAGCTGGTGACCGCCGCCGGACAACCGCTCCCGGCCGTCGCCGACGACGTCGTGGCCGCGCTGCGCGCCGGCGGCGTGCTCGCGGAGGTCGCCGAGAGCACCCCGTGGGCGGCCCGCCTGACCGTCGAGGACGCCTCCACCGGCCGGAACGGCGAGATCGTCCTCACCCGCGAGGCGCTGCGCGAGCCCCCGGTCGTGTGCGACGGCCTGCCGGTGGCGGGCGCGGCGGACGTGATCGGGCTGCGGGTGCGCGACCTGCACGAGAGAGGGCTCCCGGCCGACGTCGCCGACGCGGCCGCGGCGGCACAGGAGTTCTCCTTCCGCGACCTCGAACGCCTGGCCGCCGCCCACCTCGACGACTTCTCCCCGCGGGAACTGCTCATGCGGCTGGAGTTCGTCGAGCTCATGAGCGACGAACGCTTCGAGGCCCACGGCCTGGACGAACGGCACATCGCCGACGTCCGTGCCTGCGCGCGGGCATGGGCCGAGGACATCAAGCTGCGCAGGGCCGACGACGGCGACGCCGACTACGACGACCCCGACCTGCCCGAGATCGACTGATCCGGCACGGGCGCGAGCCCCGGGCGCTTGCACACCCGGCCGTCGCCCGACGAACGCCCCCGCATCCGCCGGGCGATCCACGGACCCGCGAACGAGCCCAGCCAGCGCACCTCCGCCGCCGCCGTGCGCAGCCGGCCGGGCGTGGGAAGCACGGGGAGCGGAAGGCTCCAGGTGTCGTCGCTGCCGGGCAGCTCCAGCGCGTACGCCACCGCCGCGGCGAACCTGGCGTGCCCGGCCGGGCTGGCGTGCAGCCGGTCGGAGCTCCACAGCCGCGCGTCGGTCACCGCCGTGTCGGGGAAGGTGTCCACCAGCGTCACGCCGTGCCGGGCGGCGGCCTCGCGGACACGGGCGTTGAGGTCGAGCACGCGCGGCAGCAGCGGCCTGGCCAAGGGCGCGATCCTGCCGATGTCGGGGAACGTCACCGTCACCACCCGGGCGCCCGCCCCGGTCAGCGCCGCGAACATGTGCTCCAGGTCGGCCGCGACGCGGGCGGCGTCGAAACCGGGACGGATGATGTCGTTCATGCCCGCCATGACCGTGGCCAGATCGGGACGGAGCTCCAGCGCGACGGGGAGTTGCTCGGCCCGGATCTGGGCGGCCACCCGGCCGCGCACGGCGAGGTTGGCGTAGAGCAGGGCGGGATTGTCGCGGGCCAGGTGCTCGGCGAGCCGGTCGGCCCAGCCGCGATGGCCGAGGACGTCGTCGCCGTCGCCGAGGCCCTCGGTCTGGCTGTCGCCGAGCGCGACATAACGGGTGTAGGTCACGGCATCTCCTCTGTGGTGCGGGCGGCGCGCTCGCCGAGTGTCCTGGCGGTGCTCAGGCACCAGTCGCGCATCTCCCGCTCCAGGCGGCAGCCGCCCAGGCAGGACAGGTACGGGCCGACGTGCTCGCCCTCGCGCAGAAACGACTCCTCGTCCAGGTCGCCGCGCAGGCGCAGCAGGGTCTTCTCGAAGAACGCGAGCCTGGCGGCGGCCTCCTCGGCGCGGTCGAGGAGCTGGGCGATCAGCGGCGCCGGGTCGAGCCGGTCGGCCGCGTGGACCTTGACGGCCAGGTCGTCGCGGAGGAGCAACGGCTTGGCCGGGGACGCGGCGAAGGCGGCCAGCTCGTCGAGGCCCGCCTGCGTGACCGAGAACAGGCGTTTGTTCGGACGGCCGCGCTGGACCACCTCCCGGCCGGTGACCAGGCCGTCGGACTCCAGCTTCGTCAGCTCGGCGTAGAGCTGCTGGGGGGCGGCGTACCAGAAGTTGGAGACGCCCACGTCGAAGACCTTGGTGAGCTGGTAGCCGCTGTACTCGCCGTCGAGCAGCGCCGCCAGCACGGCGTGCCGCAGCGCCATCAGGGATGCTCAAGACGATGACTACTCATGGACATGACTATAGGGCTGCCCGGCCGCCGACGCCAGAGGAGGACGAACGGCCCCCACAGCGCCGCCGAGCGAGCCGGGCCTCGTTCTGTGGAGGTCGGGTTCTTCTCCTTCTCAAGGAGGAGGCGTCAACGAAAGTTGACATACTTAGGTCGTCAATCTAAGTTGACCCTGTCGCGGCGGTGCGGATTGCGCCGTCCCGTTCGTTGGGAAATTTCGAGAAATGTCGTGAGGGGAGTTGGGGTGCTCAAGGAGCTGCTGGCCTACCTTCGGCCGCACCGGAAAGTCCTGGTCGCGGGCGGTCTGCTCGGGTTGATCGGCTCGGTGGCGGGGCTCGCGATGCCCCTGCTGGCCAAGTACGTCGTGGACGCCTTCGGCGAGGATCGATCGCTGGCCGCGCCGCTGTTAGGCCTGACCGTGGCGGTGCTCGTCGGGGCCGTCGTCTCGGCCGGGGGCACCTACCTGATGGAACGCACCGGCGAGGGCGTCGTCCTCGGGGCCCGGCGCAGGCTCGTCGACCGGATGCTCCGGCTCAGGGTGGCCGACGTCGACCGGCTCAAGCCCGGCGACCTGATGTCGCGGGTGACGAGCGACACCACGCTGCTGCGCGCGGTGCTGACCAACGGGATCGTGGAGTCGGTCAGCGCGGTGTTCATGCTGGTCGGCGCGATCATCATGATGGCCACCATGGACGGCGTGCTGCTGCTGGTCACGCTGCTCGTCGTGGTGGTGATCGGCGGCCTGGTCGCGCTCATCATGCCGAAGATCCAGCGGGCGCAGACGCAGGCACAGGAGGCCGTCGGCGAGATGGGGGCCGTGCTGGACCGGGCGCTTCAGGCGTACCGGACGGTCAAGGCCAGCGGCGCGGAGGAACGGGAGATCGCCGTCGTCGGCGAGGCGGCCGAGCGCGCCCGCGACCGCGGGCTCCAGGTGGCCGGATGGACGTCGCTGGCCGGCGTGGCGACCTGGATGGCCGTGCAGATCGCCTTCCTGTGCGTGCTGGCCGTCGGCGGGTCGCGGGTCGCGTCGGGCGTGCTGGAGGTCTCGTCCCTGATCGCGTTCCTGCTCTACCTGTTCTACCTGGTGCCGCCGATCGGGCAGCTCGTCCAGGGCGCGGTCCAGCTCCAGAACGGGCTGGCCGCCATGCGGCGCATCAAGGAGATCGAGGACCTGCCCGGCGAGCCGGTCGGCGTCACCGTCCCGGCCGACAGCACGCCGGTGGGCCTCCGCTTCGAGGACGTCGTCTTCCGGTACGGCGACGACCGTCCCACCGTGCACGACGGCGTCACCTTCGACGTGCCCGCGGGCGGGCTGACGGCGCTGGTCGGGCCGTCGGGCGCCGGTAAGTCCACGGTGTTCGCCCTGCTCGAACGCTTCTACGAGCACCAGGACGGCCTGATCGCGATCGGCGGCCGCGACATCCGCGACTGGCCGCTCGGCGAGCTGCGGGCCGCGCTCGGCTACGTCGAGCAGGACGCCCCCGTCCTGGCCGGCACGCTGCGGGAGAACCTGCTCTTCGCCGCCCAGGACGCCACCGAGGACGAGCTGCGCCGCGCCATCACCCGCACCCGGCTCGACGACCTGGTCGCCCGGCTGCCCGAAGGGCTCGACACGGCGGTGGGCCACCGCGGCGTGCTGCTGTCCGGCGGCGAGCGGCAGCGGGTCGCCATCGCCAGGGCGCTGCTGCGCAGGCCCAGGCTGCTGCTGCTCGACGAGGCCACCTCGCAGCTCGACGCGGTCAACGAGCTGCGGCTGCGCGAGGTCATCGCCGAGGTGGCGGCCGAGACGACGGTGCTGGTCATCGCCCACCGGCTGTCCACCGTGACGAACGCCGACCGGATCGTGGTGATGGAGGCGGGCGGCGTACGGGCGATCGGCACCCACGCCGAACTGGTGGCAGGCGACGACCTCTACCGCGAACTCGCCGCCACCCAGTTCCTCGTGAGCTAGGGGTACGCGCAGACTCCGCTGCCTGCGGTGGACCGCTGGACGGAGGGACCGTAGGCGCAGACTCCGCTGCCTGCGGTGGACCGCTGGACGGAGGGACCGTAGGCGCAGACTCCGCTGCCTGCGGTGGACCGCTGGACGCGGTCCACCGTAGTCTTCGGGTGACAAAGGTGAATGTGTTCATTCAGGAGGGTCACCATGAGCCGCAGCGTGCGCGCACCGCGAGGCACCACGATCACCGCGAAGGGGTGGCCGCAGGAGGCGGCGCTCCGCATGCTCCAGAACAACCTGGACCCCGAGGTCGCCGAGCACCCCGAGCAGCTGGTCGTCTACGGCGGCTCGGGCAGGGCCGCCCGCGACTGGCCCTCCTTCGACGCGATGGTCAGGACCCTGACCACCCTGGAGGGCGACGAGACGCTGCTGGTCCAGTCGGGCCGCCCGGTAGGCGTGTTCCGCACCCACGAATGGGCCCCCCGGGTGCTCATCGCCAACTCCAACCTGGTCCCCGACTGGGCCAACTGGGAGGAGTTCCGCCGCCTGGAGGCCGCCGGCCTCACCATGTACGGCCAGATGACCGCCGGTTCGTGGATCTACATCGGCACCCAGGGCATCCTCCAGGGCACGTACGAGACGTTCGCCGCGGTGGCCGCGAAGCGGTTCGGCGGCACGCTGGCCGGCACGATCACCCTCACGGCCGGCCTCGGCGGCATGGGCGGCGCCCAGCCGCTGGCCGTCACCATGAACGGCGGCGTCGCGATCTGCATCGACTGCGACCCCCGCTCGGTCACCCGCCGCATCGAGCACCGCTACCTCGACGTGCAGGCCGACAGCCTGGAGGAGGCGCTGCGACTGGCCTACGAGGCCCGCGACGCGCGCCGCCCGCTGTCCATCGGCGTCGTGGCCAACGCCGCCGAGGCGCTGCCCGAGCTGCTGGCCGCGGGCGCCGAGATCGACATCGTCACCGACCAGACGTCCGCGCACGACCCGCTGATGTACCTGCCGCTCGGCGTCGCCTTCGAGGACATGTCCGCCGAACGGGACAAGGACCCGGCCGGTTTCACCGAGCGGGCGCGCACGTCGATGGCCCGGCACGTCGAGGCCATGGTCGGCTTCAAGGACGCCGGCGCCGAGGTGTTCGACTACGGCAACTCCATCCGCGGCGAGGCCCAGCTCGCCGGCTACTCGCGGGCCTTCGACTTCCCCGGGTTCGTGCCGGCGTACATCAGGCCGCTGTTCTGCGAGGGCAAGGGGCCGTTCCGGTGGGCCGCGCTGAGCGGCGACCCGGCCGACATCGCCGCCACCGACCGCGCGATCCTGGAGCTGTTCCCCGACAACGAGCCGCTGGCCAGGTGGATCGCGCAGGCCGGCGAGAAGGTGCACTTCCAGGGGCTGCCCGCGCGCATCTGCTGGCTCGGCTACGGCGAGCGCAACGTCGCGGGCGAGCGGTTCAACGACATGGTGGCCTCCGGCGAGCTCCGGGCGCCGATCGTGATCGGCCGCGACCACCTCGACAGCGGGTCGGTGGCCTCGCCGTACCGGGAGACCGAGGCCATGGCCGACGGCTCGGACGCGATCGCCGACTGGCCGCTGCTCAACGCCATGCTCAACACCGCCTCCGGCGCGGCCTGGGTGTCCATCCACCACGGCGGCGGCGTGGGGATCGGGCGTTCCATCCACGCCGGTCAGGTCACGGTCGCCGACGGCACCGCGCTGGCCGGGGAGAAGCTCAACCGCGTGCTCACCAACGACCCCGGCACGGGCGTGATGCGGCACGTGGACGCGGGCTACGACGAGGCCGCCCAGGTGGCCGAGGCCCGCGGCGTGCGCATCCCGATGCGCGAGTCCTGACGGCCCGCCGTCCCGTCCCCCACGGGGTACGGGGGATGAGAATGCGGGTCGGGGAACGTTGGAGGTGGCGTGGCTGACGGATATCACGGTGGGCTCGGCGTGCTGCTCGACGGCCGGAGGTTGTCGCCGGTGCAGCGCAGGATCGCCCATTACCTGGGCGAGCACCTCGACGAGGCCATCTTCCTGTCCAGCGTCGAGCTGGCCGAGCGGGCCGGGGTCAGCCAGCCGTCGGTGACCAGGTTCGCCATGGTGCTCGGCTTCGCCGGCTACCCCGAGCTGCGTCAGGCGCTGCGCCCGCTGGTGCTCGGCGGCGGCGTGGTCGCGCCGCAGGAGAGCCTGCTGCGGAACGCGATCGACAGCGAGATCCGCAACCTCGCCATGGTGCGCGAGCGGCTGGCCGCGCTCCCGCTCAAGGAGCTGGGCGAGCAGCTCGCCGCCACCGAGCCGCTGCCGGTGCTGGGCCTGCGGGTCTCCTGCGGCCTGGCCACCACCTTCGCCTACTACGCCAGGCGCATCCACCCCGACGTGCGTCTGCTCACCCATGGCGGCTCGGAGCTGGTCGAGGGGCTGCACGCGGCGCGGCGGGCGGGCGCGGAGTGGGTGGTGGCCGTGGTGCTCCCGCGCTATCCGGCCGAGGCCGTCCAGGCGCTGGAGTACGCGGAGAAGCTCGGCCTGCGCGTCGCCGCGATCACCGACAAGCCGGGCTTCCCGGCCGAGGTGGTGCTCGACGGCCCGGTCGGCGACCGTCTGGTGTTCGACTCCCACGCGGCCCCTCTGGCGCTGGCCATGGCCCTGGTGGAGGCCATGGCCGACGCCGCGCCGCTGCGTACCCGGGCCAGGCTGGAGGAGTACGAGCGGATGACCGACGAGGCCGGCACCTTCCTACCCGGCGATCCTGCGTAGCGACCGCATCGACCAGATCGTCGTGAGCACCGCGAGCACGATGAACAGCGCGAACGCGATCGGGATCGACGGGTCGCCGAGCCGCCCGGCGAACAATGCCCGCCCGGCCTCGACCGCGTGGTACAGCGGGTTGACCGGCGCGATCGCCCGCATCCAGCCGGGTGCGAACGAGATCGGGATGAACAGCCCGGCCAGCAGCATGATCGGCAGCATGAACAGGTTGAGCGTCTGCGACATGCCGTTCTCGTCGCGTACGGTCAGCGCCAGCCCCTGCGACAGCCCGGAGGCGAACAGCCCCGTGGCCGCCATGAGCACCAGCACCAGCACCAGCTCGACGCCGCCGATCCGCACGCCCATGGCCACGGCCACGACCAGCACCAGGATGGCCTGGCAGACCAGCACGACCATGTCCTTGGCCACCCGTCCGAGCACGATGGCCGGCCGCCAGGCGGGGCTGACGGCGTACCGTTCGAGCGAGCCGTTGCGCAGCTCGGCGATCAGGCCGAACCCCGAGAACAGCGAGCCGAACACGGCGATCATCATCATCGACGCGGGCGTGAACATGCGCAGGGCGTCGACCGTGCTGCCGCCCGGCGTCAGGTCCTTGAGCAGCGGCGCGAACATCAGCAGGTAGAGCACCGGCTGCAGGATGCCGAACAGCGGCCAGACCGGGTTGCTGAAGGACTTCTTCAGCTCGTAGCCGGTGAACAGGACGAGGTGGCGGATCATGCGGCGGCTCCCGTGTCGCGGAGGGATCGGCCGGTCTTGGCCAGGAAGACGTCGTCGAGCGTGGAGCGGTCGAGCGCGATCGAGCGCAGGGCGATGCCGTGCTCCTCAAGCAGGCGCAGCAGCGCGGGCAGCGTGTGCTCGCCGTCGTCGACGTAGACGCGCAGGGCGTCCTCGTCCACGCGGACCTCGCGGGCCAGGGGCCTGAGCGCCTCGGCGGCCCGCTCGGGCTCGTCCAGCCGCAGCGTGACGACGTCGCCGGAGACCTCGCGCTTGAGCTCGCCGGGCGTGCCCTCGGCCACGATCCGCCCGTGGTCCACGATCACCAGCCGGTCGCAGAGCGCGTCGGCCTCGTCGAGGTAGTGGGTGCTGAGCAGCACGCTCGTGCCGGCCTCGCGGAGCTGCCTGATGCGGTCCCAGAGGTTCGCGCGGTTCTGCGGATCGAGGCCGGTGGTGGGTTCGTCGAGGAAGAGCAGCGGCGGCGCGTGCACCAGCCCGAGCGCGATGGCCACCCGTCGCTTCTGGCCGCCGGAGAGCGTGCGGCCGGGCCGGTCGGCCATCTCGGTGAGGTCGAAACGTTCGAGGACGTCGGCCGTGGCCTGCCTCGGGTCGGCCACGTCGTGGATCCTGGCGGCCATCATGATCTGGGCGCGGGCGCTCGTGGTGTCCTCCACGCCGCCCGCCTGGCTGACGTAGCCGAGCTTGCGGCGCACGGCCCCGGGCTCCGCGCGCAGGTCGTGCCCGGCGATGACGGCGGTGCCGGAGTCGGGCGTGATCAGCGTGGCCAGCATGCGGATCGTCGTGGTCTTGCCGGCGCCGTTGGGGCCGAGGACACCGAAGATCTCACCTTTTTCGACGTCGAGGTCGATGCCGCGCACGGCCTCGACGGTCTGGGAGCCCTTGCGGCTCCTGGTGGTGAACGTCTTGCGTAACTCGCGTGCTTCTATGATCACCGTTCTCCTCAGGGCAGTTCGTCCTTCTCGACCCGTGTGATCGCGCCTTCGACCCAGTCGAGCTGGGCCTGGAGCACGGCCTGGGTCAGGCGGAGGTTCTCGTCGAGGTGCCTGGGCTCGCCGTAGCGCTGCTTGGTGCCGTACGCGTGGTCGATCGTCTCGATGTTCAGTCGCAGTTGTCGGATCCTGCCATGCAGGGCGTCGAGAATCTCCTGCTTTTCCAGCCGGTTCATGAACGTCAGCGCGACCTGGAAGGGGTCCACGACGGGCCGCACCTCCGACCAGCTCTGCATGAGCAGCCGGTGGAACTCGTAGCGGCCGGCGTCGGTCAGCTCGTAGACGACCTTGCCGCCCTTCCCGGCCTCGACGACCGCGAGCAGACCCTCGTCGGCCATCTTGCCCAGGCCGTGGTAGATCGAGCCGAAGGCGACGTTCGCCCAGGCGTCGGCGCCCATCATCTCCAGCCGGCGGCGGACGCCGTAGCCGTTCATGGGGCCGTCGAGCAGGGAACCGAGGATCAGGATGCGCGTTGACACCGACATGACTCAATTTTGTACTCAAATTTGAGGGATCGTCAAGGTCATAAACTCGGCGGCATGACTGAACGACCGATCGCGCTGGTCACCGGCGCTTCCCGTGGTGTGGGCGAGGCCGTGGCGCGGGCTCTGGGCCCCACGCATCACCTCATCCTCGGTGGCAGGGACGAGTCCGCGCTCGCGAAGCTGGCCGCCGAACTGCCCGACGCGCGGCCCTGGCCCGTCGAGCTGACCCGGCTCACCGAGGCCGACGTCGCCGGCGTCGAGCGGCTCGACGTGCTCGTGCACAGCGCCGGGGTCGCGATGCTCGGCCGGATCGCCGACCAGCCGGCCGACAACTGGCGCACGACGATGGAGCTCAACGTCGTGGCGGTCGCCGAGCTGACCCGGCTGCTGCTGCCCGCGCTGCGCCGCGCCCGGGGGCACGTCGTCTGCGTGAACTCCGGGTCGGGGCAGCGGGCCAACCCCGAATGGGCCTCGTACGCGGCCAGCAAGTTCGCCCTGCGCGCCTTCGCCGACGCGCTGCGCCTGGAGGAGCCCGAGCTGCGGGTCACCACCGTCTACCCGGGCCGGGTGGCCACCGACATGCAGCGCGGCGTACGCGCCCAGGAAGGCGGCGCGTACGAACCGGACAAGTACCTCACCCCGGAGAGCGTGGCGCGGGCCGTGCTCGCCACGATCAACGCCGGACCCGACGCCCACCTCACCGAACTGACCATCAGACCGAGCGCGGGCCCGGTCAGCTGACATCTGAATGAATCCATTCACTACAGTGGACCCATGCTTGAACCACTCGCGCACATAGGACGAGATCCCCGCTCCGGCGGGTACGTGAGAGACGCCTGGTCGGCCGCCGACATGGAGCTACGCGGGTGGTTCGCGGGCGAGGCCGCGCGCCGCGGGCTCGACCTGCGGGAAGACCGCAACGGCAACCTCTGGGCCTGGTGGGGCGACCCGTCGGGCCGTCCGGGCGTCGTCACCGGCAGCCACCTCGACTCGGTGCGCCACGGCGGCGCCTTCGACGGCCCGCTCGGCGTGGTGTCCGCCTTCGCCGCCCTCGACCTGCTGCGCGAACGGCAGGTCACCCCGGGCAGGCCGGTCGGCGTCGCCTGCTTCACCGACGAGGAGGGGGCCAGGTTCGGCATGCCGTGCATGGGCTCCCGGCTGCTCACCGGCGCGCTCACGCCGGAACGCGCGCTCGCGCTCACCGACGACGAGGGTGACACGCTGGCCGACGTCATGGCGCGGGCCGGCCGCAAGCCGGAGGCCATCGGGCGCGACGCCGAGACCCTGGCCACCGTCGGCACGTTCGTCGAGCTCCACGTCGAGCAGGGCCGCGGCCTGGTGCACGAGGGCCGGCCGGTGGGCGTGGCCAGCGCCATCTGGCCGCACGGCCGGTGGCGCTTCGACTTCCACGGCAGGGCCGACCACGCGGGCACCACCCGGCTGGCCGACCGCGACGACCCGATGCTGCCCTTCGCCCGCCTGGTGCTGGCCGCCCGCGAGGCGGCCGAGCGGCACGACGTGGTGGCCACGGTCGGCAAGACCCGCGTCTCGCCCGGCAACGCCAACGCCGTCCCCGGCCTGGTCTCGGCCTGGCTGGACGCCCGCGGTCCGGCGGAGCCCGCGGTCCGCGCCCTGGTCGAGGAGCTGTCCGCGGCGGCCGGGGCGGACGTGCGCGAGGAGTCATGGACCCCCGAGGTCGCCTTCGGCGCCGCGCTGAGGGACCGGCTGGCCCGCGTGGCCGGCGGCGACACGCCCGCGCCGATCCTGCCGACCGGAGCGGGTCACGACGCCGGGATCCTCGCCACGGCGGGCGTCCCGAGCGCGATGTTGTTCGTACGCAACCCCACCGGCGTGTCCCATTCACCCGAGGAGCACGCCGACCAGGCAGACTGCCATGCGGGAGTGGTGGCACTCGCGGACGTGCTGGAGGATCTGTGTCGCTGACCTACTGGTGCGAGCAGGCCTGGTTGCCCGACGGGGTCGCCCATGGCGTCCTCATCGAGGTCGAGGGCACCCGGATCGCCCGGATCGCCCGTGGCGAGCCCGGCTCGGCCGAGCGGCTGCCGGGCCTGACCATCCCCGGCCTGGCCAACGCCCATTCCCACGCCTTCCACCGGGCCCTGCGCGGCGCCACCCAGCGCGGCAAGGGCGACTTCTGGACGTGGCGCGACCAGATGTACGAGGTCGCGGGCAGGCTCGACCCCGATACCTACTTCCAGCTCGCCAGGGCGGTCTACGCCGAGATGGTGCTGGCCGGGGTGACCTGCGTGGGCGAGTTCCACTACCTGCACCACGCCCCCGACGGCCGCCCGTACGAGGACAGGAACGTGATGAGCCACGCGCTCATCCAGGCCGCCCGCGAGGCCGGGCTGCGCATCACGCTGCTCGACACCTGCTACCTGTCGGGCGGCATCGGCGTGCCGCTGTCGGGCACCCAGCTGCGCTTCAGCGACGGCAGCGCCCACGGCTGGGCCGCCCGCGCCGACGAGCTGGCCGCCGCCTACGAAGGGCAGCACGACGTCGAGATCGGGGCCGCCGTCCACTCGGTGCGCGCGGTGCCGCCCGACCAGATGCCGGTGGTGGCCGAGTTCTCCCACCGGCACGCCGCCCCGCTGCACGCGCACGTCTCCGAGCAGCGCGCCGAGAACGCGGCCTGCGCCGAGACGTACGCCGCCACGCCGGTCCAGATCCTGCACGAGCGCGGCGTGCTCGGCCCTCGCTCGACCGCCGTGCACGCCACCCATCTGACCGACTCCGACGTGGAGCTGCTCGGCCAGTCGGGCACGTACATCTGCATGTGCCCCACCACCGAGCGCGACCTGGCCGACGGCGTCGGCCCGGCCAGGGCGGCGGCCGACCGGGGCACGCAGATCACGCTCGGCTCCGACGGCCACGCCGTGATCGACCTGTTCGAGGAGGCCCGCGCGGTCGAGCTCGACGAGCGGCTGACCAGCGAGCGGCGCGGCCACTGGAGCGCCGCCGACCTGCTCACCGCCGCCACCGGCACCGGGCACACCTCGCTCGGCTTCGCCGACGCGGGTCGGCTCATCCCCGGGGCGTGGGCCGACCTGGTGTCGGTCCGGCTCGACTCGGTGCGCACGGCGGGCGCCGGCGGGCTGGAGGCGGTGGTGTTCGCGGCCACGGCCTCCGACGTGCACTCGGTGGTCTCCGGCGGCCGCAGGGTGGTCGCGCAGGGCCGCCACGAACTGGGCGACGTCGGACACATGCTCGCCGAGGCGATAGGAAAAGTGCGATGACCACACCGACCACACCGACCACACCGACCACACCGACCACGCTGACCACGCTGACCACGCCGACCACGCTGATCGACGGGATCGGGCTGCTCTACACCGGCGACCCCGAGCGCGAGGAGATCACCGACGCGGCGTTGGTCGTCGAGGACGGCGTGGTGGCTTGGCTGGGCCCCGCCGCCCAGGCGCCCGACGCCGACGAGCGCGTGCACGTCGGCGGCCGGGCCGTGCTGCCCGGGTTCGTGGACAGCCACGCCCACCTGATCTTCGCCGGCGACCGCACGGCCGAGTTCGAGGCCCGCATGTCGGGGCAGCCGTACACCGGCGGGGGCATCAGGACGACCGTCGCCGCCACCCGCGCGGCGAGCGACGCCGACCTGGCCACGCACGCCCGCGCCCTGGTGGAGGAGATGCTCGCCCAGGGCACCACCACCGTGGAGATCAAGAGCGGCTACGGCCTGTCCGCCGAGCACGAGCGCCGCTCCCTGGAGATCGCCACCACCCTCACCGACGAGACCACCTACCTCGGCGCGCACGTCGTGCCCGAGGGCGCCGACGCCGACGACTACGTCCGCCTGGTGACGGGCGAGATGCTCGACGCCTGCGCCCCCTACGCCAAATGGGTGGACGTCTTCTGCGAGCGCGGCGCGTTCGACGGCGACCAGACCAGGGAGATCCTGAACGCCGGGATCAAGGCCGGGCTCCAGGCCCGCGTGCACGCCAACCAGCTCACCGAGGGGCCCGGCGTGCGCATCGCCTGCGAGCTGGGCGCGGCCTCGGCCGACCACTGCACCCACCTGTCGGCGGCCGACGTCGACGCGCTGGCCTCCAGCGGGACGGTCGCGACGCTGCTGCCGGGGGCCGAGTTCTCCACGCGGTCGCCGTACCCGGACGCGCGGCTGCTCATCGACGCGGGCGTCACGGTCGCGCTGGCCACCGACTGCAACCCGGGCTCGTCGTTCACCTCGTCGATGCCGTTCTGCGTGGCGCTGGCCGTACGGGAGATGGGGATGACGCCGCTGGAGGCGGTGCGGGCCGCCACGTACGGCGGGGCCCGCGCGCTGCGCCGCACGGACGTAGGGTGGTTGCGTCAGGGAGCCCGCGCGGACCTCGTCGTGCTCGACGCCCCCTCCTATGTCCACCTGGCGTACCGACCCGGCGTTCCCCTTGTCCACCAGGTGTTTCAGGCCGGTCTCCTCCTTTAGGAGGACGTCCAAGACCCTCCCTCTGGCGTAGCTGTTTAGGGAATCTTTGCTTCCGGCCGGACGTTGGCGGGATATAGGACGCAGCTGCGGAACGAGGTGCCAGGGGATGGCAAGGCCTACGGGGAGTCGCACGCAGGAGCAGCACGTCGCTGACCGCGACCTGCTGGGGACGTATCTGGCCGAGATAGGCCGGGTCCCGCTGCTCACGGCGGAGGAAGAGGTGGAGCTCGCCAAGAGGATCGAGGCGGGCCTGTTCGCCGAGCAGCTTCTTGACAGCGGAGGCTCCGAGCCGCGGATCGGGGACGCGGCCGACGAGGAGCTGGAACGCCTGGCCGTCTCGGGCCAGCGGGCGAAGGACGAGTTCATCCAGGCCAACCTGCGCCTGGTGGTGGCGGTGGCCCGGAAGTACTCGGGTCGGGGGATGCCGCTCATCGACCTGGTCCAGGAGGGGAACCTGGGCCTGGTGCGAGCGGTCGAGAAGTTCGACTACCGGCGGGGGTACAAGTTCTCCACCTACGCCACGTGGTGGATCAGGCAGTCGGTCGGACGGGCCATCCACGAGCAGGCCCGTCCGGTCCGGCTGCCGACGCACGCCGGCGAGCAGATGACCAGGCTGATGCGGGTGCGCCGCGACTTGCTCGCCGAGTTCGACGCCGAGCCGACCGACGGCGACCTCGCCGAGATCCTCGACCTGCCGATCGAGCGGGTGCGCGAGCTGCGCCGCTGGGCCTCCGACCCGGTGTCGCTGCAGCTCGGCGTGGGCGACGAGGACGAGACCGAGCTGGGTGACATGATCGCCGACGAGACGTGGGCCGATCCCGAGCAGCAGGCCATCGACATCCTTGAGCGCGAGCGGCTCGACCAGTGGCTCACCGACCTGGAGGGCGACACCAGCGAGATGCTGCGGTGGCGCTACGGGCTGGTCGACGGGCGCGAGCACACGCTGACCGAGGTGGGGGAGCGCTACGGCATCGGCCGCGACCGCGCCCGCCGCATCGAGCGCGACGCGCTGGCCCGCCTGCGCCGCATGGCCAACGCCGCCGCCTGACCTTCTTCGCGGCTTCCGCCCTTCTGGGCGTCTTCGGCGCCGCCGCCCGCATCCGGGCGGCGGCGCCGCCGCATCCGGATGCCTCCGGCGTCCCAGGGGCCCGCGGCGTGACGAAGGCCCGCGGGCGGCGACCCGTTCCAGGGGCCTGTGACGTAACCAGGGCCCGCTCGTTCCAGGGCTGTGGTTGTTCTGAGGGCCGCTTGTTCCAGGGGCTGTGGTTGTCCGGGGACCGCTCGTTCCTGGGGGTCTGTCACGGTCTGAGGACGCGGCGCAGGAACTCCTCGACGGCGGACTCCGCCGTGGCCGTGTCGCCGCCTCTGGCGACCAGCAGGGCGCTCTCGTTGATGGCGGCCAGCAGCATGTGGGCGTGCAGGTCGACGAACTCGTCGGGCACCGCCCCGGTCGCCTGGAGGGCCGCCTTCAGCATGCCGAACGAGTAACGCTCCTCCATCGCCCGCCAGCTCTCCCACCCGAGCACGGCGGGCGCGTCGATGAGCACGATGCGCCGGATCACCGGATCGCCCGCGAGCCTCACCCAGGCCAGCGCCCCCGCCCGCAGCGCCGCCGCGGGGTCGCCGATGCCGCGCACCGCCTTGGCGATCTTGACGCCGACGGCCGACTCCGTGGCCTCCAGCACCGCCTCGAACAGCGCGTCCTTGCCCGCGTAGTGGTGGTAGAGCGCCCCGCGGCTCAGCCCCGACTCCTGCAGCACGGTCTCGATCGACGTGTCGTCGTAGCCCCGCTCGGCGAACAGCCGCGTGGCGATGGCGAGGACCTTGTCGCGGGTGGCCGCGCCGCGCTCCGCCTTGAGGTTCATGCCCCCACTCTAGACAGACCGACCGACGGTCGGTAATTTTCTAGACCGACAGTCGGTCTGTAATCCCAAGGAGTGGAAGTGGACGGCATCACCTACATGGACGTCGGCCGGGGCCCGGTCGCCTTGTTCGTGCACGGCGTGGGCACCAGCTCGTACCTGTGGCGCAACGTCGTCGCCGAGCTGCGCGACGAACGCCGCTGCGTGGCCATCGACCTGCCCCTGCACGGCGGCAGCGACCCGCGCGACGACCTGTCCATCCCCGCGCTGGCCGAGGCCGTGGAGGAGCTGTGCGCCGGTCTCGGCCTGGACGAGGTGGACCTCGTGGCCAACGACACCGGCGGCGCCGTGGCCCAGGTGTTCGCGGTGCGCCACCCCGCGCGGCTGCGCTCGCTCACCCTCACCAACTGCGACGTGCACACCAACACCCCGCCCGAGGCGTTCAAGGACACCGTCGAGCTGGCCGTCAGGGGCGAGCTGGCCGGGCTCGTGGCCGCCGTGCTGGACCATCCCGAGCTGCTGGCCCGGACCGCCCTGGGCGCCGGCTACGAGCGCATCGACGACCCCGCCGCGCTGGTCGACGCCTACCTGCGCCCGATCCTGGCCAAGCCCGGCGGCGGCCGCGCCTTCGAACGCCTGCTGGCCTCGATCGACGCCGCGCACCTGGTCGCCATCGAGCCCCAGCTCACCGTGCTCACCGTGCCGACGCTGGTCGTGTGGGGCACCGGCGACACGTTCTTCGACGTGAGCTGGGCCCACTGGCTGCGCGACACGATCCCCGGCGTGAAGGAGGTCGTCGAGATCGAGGGCGGGCGGCTGTTCTTCCCCGACGAGCGGGCCGCCGAGCTGGTCCCCCACCTGCGCCGTTTCTGGGGCCGGCCGTAGGCTCCGGATCATGTACGTCGAAACGTTGCGCCGCTATCCGGTCAAGTCGATGCTGGGCGAGGAGATCGCCGAGAGCGAGGTGACCGAGCGCGGCCTGACCGGCGACCGGGCCAGGGCGGTGCTCGACGTCGCCACGGGGAAGATCGCCAGTGCCAAGAACCCCAGGCTGTGGCGCGACCTGCTGACCGTCGAAGGCGCCCGCGCGCCGGGCGACGAGGAGCTGTCGAAGCTGCTCGGCCGCGAGGTGCGGCTGATCGACGTGCCGCCGGAGGGGGCCGAGCTGGAGCGGTCGGTGCCCGAGCGGGTGCTGGCCGAGGGCATCGAGGCGGAGGTGCCGTACACGGTGGGTACGCTGGGCGGGGCCTCGCCGGAGGGCACGTTCTTCGACTTCGCGCCCCTGCACCTGATCTCCACAGCGACGATCGACCGCATCGGCGAGCTGAGCCCGCGCGGGCACGTCGAAGCCCTCCGCTACCGGCCCAACCTGATCATCAGGACCGACGTGGAGGGCTTCGCCGAGAACGACTGGGTGGGGCGCGAGCTGCACGTCGGGCACGAGGTCGTGCTCCAGGTCATCGTGGCCAGCCCGCGCTGCGCGGTGCCGACGCTGGCCCACGGCGCGCTCGGCCGCGACACCGAGGCGCTGCGCGTGGTCGCCCGGCACAACCGGGTCCCGGTGCTCGACGCCGGGCTCCAGGCGTGCGCGGGCGTCTACGCGCGGGTGCTGCGCCCCGGCCGGATCGTCCAGGGCGACCCGGTCAGGCCAGCGGGCTGAGGTACTTCTCCAGGTCGTCGAGGATCTTGCCGGCGGCGGTGACGCCGATGCCGGTCATCCAGATCTCGTCGTCCACGTCGTGCGCGTGGCCGGCCTTGACCGCGGCCAGGTTCTTCCACAGCGGGCCGCCGGTCACCGTGGCCTGCGACTTGGCGGCGGCCTCGCCGTAGGCGCTGTAGAAGATCGCGTCGCCGTCGGCCTGGGCGATGTTCTCCTGGCTCAGCTTGCCGAAGCGCTTGTCGTCCTGGTCGGCCAGGCGCTGGACCTCGGGCCGCTGGACGCCGGCGTCGCCGACCACGATGCCGCTGAACGACTCGGGGCCGTACATGCGGATCTCGGTGGGCATGAAGCGCACGATGCTCACCGAGAGCTTCGAGAACTTCGCGCCCACCTCCTTGGCCCGCTGCTCGTAGGACGACAGCAGCCCGGACGCCTGCTCCTTCCTGCCCAGGGCCTCGGCGTCCAGCAGGAAGTTCTCCTTCCAGGTGATGCCCACCTTCTCCGTGAACACGGTCGGAGCGATCTTGCTGAGCTTGTCGTAGAAGGCGGCCTGGCGGAACTTCGTGCCGAGGATGAGGTCCGGCTTGAGCGCCATGATCGCCTCGATGTTGGGCTGCTGGAGAGTGCCGACCGGCTTGGTGGCCGACAGCGCCGAGCCGAGGTACTCCGGCCAGGTCTGGTTCTCGCCCGCCTGGGCCGCGCCGACGGGGGCCATCCCGAGGGAGACCATCGTGTCCAGCTTGTCGGTGTCGAGCACGACCACCCGCTTGGGGGTCATCGGAACTTTGCTCTCGCCCATGGCGTGCTTGACCGTCCTGGTGGGGCCGGCGTCCTGCGTGCCGGTCGAGGTGCCGCAGGCGGCCAGGGCGAGGACGGGGAGCAGGGCCAGAAGCCGGAGACGCATGAGGGATTCCTTGATCTATTAGGTTAGGCAATCCTAAGTATCTCATGGCCGGATCGAAGCGTGTGAAGGGGCCGAAACGTACCCGAAACACCGTGCCGACGAGATTCACGAACGCGAAACACTCCAGGTCGAGCCACGAAACCCCGGCCGAACACGCTGTGGCGACACGTCACATGTAAGGAGGGTCGCGTCGTGAAGATCGATAGCGGCACCACAGCCTGGATGCTCGCGGCCACCGCGCTGGTGTTGCTGATGACTCCGGGCCTCGCGTTCTTCTACGGGGGCATGACCAGGGCCAAGAGCGTCCTGAACATGATGATGATGTCGTTCGGCGCCATCATCACGGTCACCGTGGCCTGGGTGCTGTTCGGGCACTCGATCGCGTTCACCGACAACGGCAGCACGGTGCTCAACAACATCGTCGGCGGCTTCGACGCCCTGGGCCTGCAGAGCCTGGTCGACACGGCCACCAAGGACGACGGCACCGGCATGCCGAGCCTGGTCTTCTCGGCCTTCCAGCTGACGTTCGCCATCATCACCGTCGCCCTGATCAGCGGCGCGATCGCGGACCGGGCGAAGTTCGGCGCGTGGATCCTGTTCACCGTCGTCTGGGCCACCGTGGTCTACTTCCCGGTCGCCCACTGGGTGTGGGGCACCGGCTGGCTCAACACCATGGGCATCGAGGACTTCGCCGGCGGAACCGTCGTCCACATCAACGCCGGCGCCGCGGCGCTGGCCCTGGCCCTGGTGATCGGCAAGCGCAAGGGCTGGCGCAAGGAGCCGATGCGGCCCCACAACCTCACGCTGGTGCTGCTCGGCGCGGGCCTGCTGTGGTTCGGCTGGTTCGGCTTCAACGCCGGCTCGGAACTGGCCGTGGACGGCACCGCCGGGCTCGCGTTCATGAACACCCAGATCGCCACCGCGGTCGCCGCCGGGGCCTGGCTCGTCGTGGAGAAGCTGCGCGACGGCCACGCCACCAGCCTCGGCGTCGCCTCCGGCGCGGTCGCCGGCCTGGTCGCCATCACGCCGGCCTGCGGTTTCGTGGACCCGTGGGCCGCGATGGTCATCGGGCTGGTGGCCGGGGCCGTCTGCGCCTACGCCGTGGGCCTGAAGTACCGGCTGGGCTTCGACGACTCGCTCGACGTGGTCGGCGTGCACCTGGTCGGCGGGGTCATCGGCGCCGTCTCGCTCGGCTTCCTGGCCGCCTATCCCTTCCTCGACCAGCAGAGCAAGGGCCTGTTCTACGGCGGCGGCCTCGGCCAGCTCGGGCTCCAGGTGCTCGGCCCGGTCGCGATCGGCGGCTACTCGTTCGTCGCCACCTGGATCGTCGGGAAGATCATCGACAGGACGATGGGCTTCCGCATCTCCGCCGAGGACGAGCTCACCGGCATCGACGTCACCACGCACGCCGAGACCGGGTACGACCTGGGCACGGTCTACGCGTCCGGCGTGACCACCCCGAACGGTCCGCTCACCCCGGCCCCGGCTCCGGCTCCCAAGAAGGTGGAGGCATGAGGCTCATCACCGCGATCATCAAGCCGTTCAAGCTCGACGACGTCAAGGCGGCGCTGGAGCAGTTCGGCGTCAAGGGCATGACGGTCAGCGAGGCCAGCGGCTACGGCCGCCAGCGCGGCCACACCGAGGTCTACCGCGGCGCCGAGTACCAGGTGGACCTGGTGCCGAAGGTGCGCCTGGAGGTGCTGGCCGAGGAGGACGACGCCGAGGACGTCCTCGACGTCATCGTCAAGGCGGCCCACACCGGCAAGATCGGCGACGGCAAGGTCTGGTCCGTGCCCGTCGACACGGTCGTGCGCGTACGCACCGGAGAGCGAGGGCCGGAGGCCCTGTGAGAGGAGAGGCGCGCTCGTACGCCGCGGCCCGCAAGGAGCGGACCGCGGACACCGACCGCTGGCTCAAGGACCTCTTCAGGACGGCGAGCGACGGCGACCAGGTCTCCCTGGTCGCCGTCGGCAGCCTCGGGCGCGGTGAGCCGGCCCCGGGCAGCGACCTGGACCTGGTCCTGCTGCACGACGGGCGGGCCGACGTGGCCCGGATCGCCGACCGCATCTGGTACCCCATCTGGGACTCCGCCGTCGGCCTCGACCATTCCGTGCGGACCGTCACGGAGGCCGTGGCCGTGGCCAGGCAGGACCTCAAGGCCGTGCTCGGACTCATCCAGGCCAGGCACGTCGCCGGCGACCCCGACCTGACCAGGAAGGCCAGGGAGGCGGTGCTGGCCGAGTGGCGGGCCGACTCGCGGCGCAGGCTGGGCGAGCTGCGCGCGTCGGCCGACCACCGGGCGCAGGTCAGCGGCGAGCTGGCCTTCCTCCTCGAACCCGACCTCAAGGACGGCCGCGGCGGGCTCCGCGACGTCCAGGCGATGCAGGCCGTGGCGGCGGCGTGGGTGGCCTCGGCGCCGGGACCGCGGGCGCGCGAGGCGCACGAGTTCATCCTCGACGTGCGGCACGCGCTGCACGTCGTCACCGCGCGCGGCGCCGACCGGCTGGTGCTCCAGGAGCAGGACGCGGTGGCCGGGCTGCTCGGCCTGCTCGACGCCGAGGCCCTCATGCGCAGGCTCGCCGAGGCGGGCCGGACCGTCTCCCACGCCTTCGACGCCACCTGGCGGACGGTTGACAAGCTGCTGTCAGGGCCGGTGCCGCGGGGGCGCCGTCCGCTGGCCGACGGTGTGGTCGAGCACGGTGGGGAGGTGGTGCTCGCCAGGGGCGTCGACCCGCGCAGGGACCCCGTCCTGGTGCTGCGGGCGGCTGCCGCCGCGGCCGGTTCGGGGCTGCCGCTGGCGCCCGCGACGGTGTCCGTCCTGGCCGCTCAGTCGGCTTCGATGCCGGTGCCGTGGCCCGAGGAGGCGCGCGACGCGCTGGTGTCGATCCTCGGCGCCGGACGGGCCGCCGTGCCCGTGTGGGAGGAGCTCGACCAGGCCGGCGTCCTTGTCAAGCTGCTTCCTGACTGGGAGCGCGTACGGCATCGTCCGCAGCGCAATCCCATCCACCGCTTCACCGTGGACCGGCACCTGATCGAGACCGCCGCGAACGCCGCCGGCCTCGCCCGCGAGGTCTCCCGTCCCGACCTGCTGCTGATCGGCGCGCTCCTGCACGACATCGGCAAGGGCTGGCCGGGCGACCACTCGGCGACGGGCGAGGTCGTGGTCCGCGACCTCGCCCGCCGCATGGGCCTGCCCGCCCGTGACGTCGAGACGCTGGCCACCGTCGTACGCCACCACCTGCTGCTGCCCGAGACCGCCACCCGCAGGGACCTGGACGACCCGGTCACGATCGAGAAGGTCGCCGCCACGGTCGGCTCCCGCGAGGTGCTCGACCTGCTGGCCGCGCTGGCCGTCGCCGACGGCAACGCGACCGGCCCCGCCGCCTGGAACACCTGGAAGGCCGGCCTGGTCGCCGACCTCGTCCGCCGGGTCAGGTCCGTGCTGTCGGGCTCGCCGCCGCCCAGGGCGCCCTCGATCTCGCCCGAGCAGGCCGCGCTGGCCCGGCACGGCGGCGGGGCGGTCCGGGTCAACGGCGGGGCGGTCACGGTCGTCGCCCCCGACCGGGCCGGGCTGCTGTGGAGCGCCGCCGGGGTGCTGGCCGCCCACCGGATGGTCGTGCGCTCGGCGTCGGCCGCGTCGGCGGGCGGCACGGCGGTGATCGAGTTCGCCGTCGTGCCCGAGTACGGCTCCCCGCCCGACCCGGCCACGCTGGAGGCCGATCTGCGGCTCGTCCTTGCCGGCCGTCTTGACATCGAGCAGCGGCTGGCCCGCCGCGCCAGGTCCGTACGGCCGCCCCGGGTACCTGTGGCTCCACCTCGCGTGACACTGGTCGACGACGCCTCCGCGACGGCCACCGTGGTGGAAGTCAGGGCCCATGACAGGCCGGGGCTCCTGTGGCGCATCGGACGGGCGTTCGGGGAGTGTGGTCTTGACGTGAGAGCCGCCCGCGTGGAGACTCTCGGCGCGGAGGCGGTGGACGTCTTCTATGTCGTGGACCGCGCCGGTCGCACCCTCAGCGACGGCGCGCAGCGAGTTCAAGTTCACGATCAGGTGCTGGCCGCACTGCGATAACCAACAGTGAACAACTGTCGGTCACATATGTAACGATTGTGTCCGAAATGCCTGTTAAGTCGGATGCTGCGGATACCTTGTGGACGGCTTGAACACCCGTCGTTGAACGGGACGATTGAGGGGTAGCGAAAGCAGTGATCACGGGGAATTCCGACAGCGGCCATGCCGCGAGGCGGGACCGCGGGAAGCGGTCGCTGCCTCGCCTGGGCCTGCGCAACTGGCGCGTGAGATGGCGTCTGACGGCGCTCATCCTCGTGCCCACCATCGCCGGCGTCGTGCTCGGGGGAGCACGTGTGGTCGGCTCGGTCCAGAGCATCGGCGACTACGACCGCACGGCCACCGCGGCCGAGCAGGCGGGCCGGATCAGGGACCTGGTGCAGGCACTCGGCCTGGAGCGTGACACGGGGGGCTGGATCGGGGCCTATCCCAAGCTGCGCAAGTCGAAGGCAGGCGAGCTCAACGAGTACAAGGGCGCCGTCGACAAGCTGGTCACGAGCGTCCGCGAGGACCTCGACGCCATCGACGACTCCTACGGCGAACGCGTCGTCAAGGCCGCCGGCCAGGCCAAGTACGACCTCAACCGGCTGGCCAAGATCCGCGCCGAGGGCCAGGCCGACACGATCCGGTACGACTTCCTGACCGACACCCTGCTCAAGCTGCACGACGAGCTGGCCCTGCTGTCGGACGACTCCCAGATCATCGGCCACTTCCGGGCCCTGAGCGCGCTCGCGCAGGCCAAGGAGGAGATGTCCCGCCAGCGCGTGCAGCTGCTGAAGAACTCCTACAACGTCGACGGCGTCGACGCCAAGGAGGTCGAGCGGTTCATCGCCTCCAACGCCCGCGAGCAGAGCGACATCGCCACCGTGGGTGCCGAGGCCGGTGTCGAGATCGGCCTGCAGCTGTCGAAGCTGCTGACCGGCAAGAACGAGTACGTCAACGTCCAGCTCACCAAGGCCCGCGCGGTCACCCTGGCCAGCGGCCGGGCCCCGGGCGTGCGCATCGCCGACAACCTGATCTCCTCCCGGTCCAACGCCCGCGAGCAGTGGTTCGGCGACAACAAGGTCGCGATCGGCGTCCTGCACGAGATCGAGAAGGACCTCGCCGACAAGGTGAACCTGCGCAGCCAGGAGCTGCGCGAGGCCGAGATCCGCAACGCCATCATCGCCGGTGTCCTGATCCTGGCGCTGCTGCTGGTCGTCCTGCTGCTCACCGTGGCCATCGCCCGTTCGATGGTCGGCCCGCTGCGCCGGCTGCGCACGGAGGCCCTGGAGATCGCCGGCTTCCGGCTCCCCGACGTGGTGCGCCAGCTCCGCGTCTCGGGCGAGGCCAGCACCGACGTGCGTCCGATCGAGGTCGAGGGCCAGGACGAGATCGGTGAGGTCGCGCGGGCGTTCGACCAGGTCCACCGCCAGGCCGTGCGCCTGGCGGGCGAGGAGGCCGAGCTCCGCAGCAACATCAGCTCGATGTTCGTCAACCTCTCGCGCCGTACCCAGACACTGGTCGAGCGGCAGATCTCGCTGATCGACGGCCTGGAGAAGGGCGAGCAGGACGGCGGCCGGCTGTCCGACCTGTTCAAGCTCGACCACCTGGCCACCCGCATGCGGCGCAACTCCGAGAACCTCCTGGTCCTCGCCGGCCACGAGGCCACCCGCCGGCGCAGCCAGCCGGCCAAACTGGTCGACGTCGTGCGCGCCGCGCTGTCGGAGGTCGAGGGCTACGAGCGGGTCCAGGTCAAGGTCCACCGGGCCACGTCCGTCCAGGGCAGCGCCGCCAACGACCTCGTCCACCTGGTGGCCGAGCTGGTGGAGAACGCGATTCAGTTCTCCCCGAGCAACTCCCAGGTCCTGGTCTCCAGCAGTCTCATCGAGGGCGGCGGCGCGCTGCTGTCGGTGAGCGACTCCGGCATCAGCATGACCGAGGAGGAGCTGGCCGAGGCCAACCGCCGCCTGGCCGAGCCGCCGGTCGTGGACGTGTCGGTCTCCCGCCGCATGGGCCTGTTCGTGGTCGGCCGGCTGGCGCTGCGCCACGGCATCCGGGTGCAGCTCAGGAAGGGCGAGGGCGCGGGCCTGATCGCCATGGTGCTGCTGCCGCCCACCCTGATCGCCGACGGCACGCAGCAGCCGCTGCCGCAGCGTCCGGCGTTCGGCGGCGGGACGGTGACGCCGCCCTCGCAGAACGGCTCGTTCCGGTCGTTCGGCAGCTTCGACTCGGTCGAGGCGAACGGCTCGCGGCCGGGTCCCGGCGATCCGGCCAGGTTCGGCCCGGGGCCGTCGGGGGCCTTCGGTGGCGCCCCGTCCGGGCCACTCGGGCCCTTCGACAGCGCGCCTTCAGGGCAGCCCGGGCCTTTCGACAGCGCGTCTTCAGGGCCGTCCGGGCCTTTCGACGCGCCTTCCGGGCCGTCGTCCTTCGACAGCCCGGCGCCGAGGCAGGGGCTCGGGGCGTTCAACTCCGACCCGGGCCGCAACGGGTTCAACTCCGACCCGGGCCGTCCGGTCAACGGGTTCACCGCCGACACCGACGGTGGCTCCTACCGGCGGCAGTCGTCGCCGTTCGACTCGGGGGCCTACCCGTCGTTGTCGTCGGGCAACGGCTCGTTCCCGTCGTACCCGGCGAACGGAGGGGCGTTCCCGACGCCGCCGCCGTACGCGACGAACTACGGGACGAACGACGTACGCCGTCCCGACCCGGCTCCCTCGGTGGACGTCTCGCCGATGGAACCGGAGCAGGAGGAGTTTCTGCCGATCTTCGCGTCGGTGGAGTCCGCGTGGTTCCGCAGGCCGCCGGGGGAGTCGGCGCCCGAGGCGCCCTCGTCCGGCGAAAGCGGCGGTGAGGCGAGGCCCGCGCAAGCCGTACCCTCTGGGGAGGAAGCGTGGCAGACGGCCGCGGACGCCGGTTGGCGTGCGGCGGCCAAAGCCAGCGAGCCCAGCCTCGGCGGCGTGACCGCCGCGGGGCTCCCCAAGCGCACCCCCAAGGCCAATCTGGTCCCCGGCACGGCGAGCCAGCCCGCTCAGCAGCAGGCTCAGCAGTCGCAGCCGCCGGCGCCCCCGGTCTCAGCCGACCGGATGCGCAGCCGCATGGCCAGCTACCAAAAGGGTGTGCGACGGGGCCGCCAGGAAGTACGTGGACAGGAGGAACAGAGTGAGTAAGCGTCCCGCTGGGGAGGATGCGTGACCATGCTGAGCCATGAGGCGAACCGCTTCGACTGGCTGATCACCGACTTCGTGCGCAACACTCCGGGGGTCGCGCACGCCGTGGTCGTCTCCGCCGACGGCCTGTGCCTGGCGGCCTCCGAGGGCTTCCCGCCGGACCGGGCCGACCAGCTCGCGGCGGTCTCCGCCGGCCTGTTGAGCCTGACCGTGGGCGCGTCCAGGGTGTTCGAGGGCGGCTCGGTGTCGCAGACCGTCGTCGAGATGCAGCGCGGGCTGCTCCTGGTCATGGCGATCAGCGACGGCTCCGTGCTGACGGTGCTGGCGGGTCCGGATTGTGACATGGGGCTGGTGGCGTACCAGATGACGCTGCTGGTAGACAGAGCGGGACAGGCGCTCACGCCGGCCCTGCGCGCCGAACTCCAGGCCGCAAGGACCCGGTGATGTGATGGAACTGATGGGAGAGGGCCGTGTACGGCAGTGACGGGACCGGGGACGACGAGCCCCTGTTCCGTCCTTACGCGGTGACCGGCGGCCGTTCCGAGCCGCGGTATCACCTCGCGATGGAGACGTTGATCTCATCGATGTCGATCCCGGACGACGAGATGGCCATGCTCACCCCCGAGCAGGAGGCCATCATGCAGCTGTGCAGGACGTTCCGGTCGGTCGCCGAGATCTCGGCCCTGCTCCGCGTCCCGCTGGGCGTGGCGAGGGTGCTTGTGGCGGACATGTCAGACGAAGGTCTCGTCCGCCTGCACCAGCCACGCCTCAGCCAGGGACAACCAGACCTCAACATGCTCGAAAGGGTGCTCAGTGGACTTCGCAGGCTCTAGCCCCGGGCTCACTTCGACGAAGATCGTCGTCGCTGGTGGGTTCGGCGTCGGCAAGACGACGTTCGTGGGGGCGGTGTCCGAGATCCTCCCGCTCACCACGGAAGCGGTGATGACCGACGCGTCCGCGGGCATCGACGACCTCGGGTTGACGCCGAACAAGCAGACCACGACCGTCGCCATGGACTTCGGCCGCCTCTCGCTCGACCGCGACCTGATCCTTTACCTGTTCGGCACGCCCGGACAGCACCGGTTCTGGTTCATGTGGGACGACCTGGTCCGCGGCGCGATCGGTGCGGTGGTGCTGCTCGACACCCGCCGTCTGGCCGACAGCTTCCCCGCCATCGACTACTTCGAAGAGGCCAAGCTGCCCTTCGTGGTGGGCATCAACGGCTGGGACGGCCAGTTCATGCACACCGACGAAGAGGTGCGCGAGGCGCTGGCTCTGGGCTCGCACGTGCCGATCGTGCGCACCGACGCGCGTAACAGAGAGTCGGTCAAGTCGACGCTGATCTCGCTCGTCGAGCACGTCGTACGGCTGCGCGCGGCACCCGTCCGCTAGTCGCCGACCGCCCACGGGACGCTCTCCAGCGAGTTGAGCACGGGCACCAGCGCCCGCTCCTCATAGTCGAAATGGGCCTCCAACTCGGCGGCGACGCGTTCGATCGTCGCCGGGTCGCCGGCCGCGCGCAGCTCCTCGACCAGCGCCGCGATCACCTCGTGCTCGCGGCGCAGCCGGTCCAGCGGCTCCTTCAGCTCCGGGCGCCTCCCCTCCAGGAACGGGAACGCCACCCGGTCCTCGCCGGAGTGGTGGAAGCTCAGCGCGTCGCAGAAGGTCAGGCAGTGGGCCCGCAGGTCGTCGGTCACCGCCTCGCCCGCGCGCAGCTTCGCCAGCTCGCCCCTGAGCCATTCGTGCACCTTGACCAGCTCGTCCCCGAAGGCCCGCACCCGCTCGTCCACGTCACTATCCTTTGCCTCAGACCACGACGTTTTTGCTTTGCAAGCAAAGCTAATTTAGACAGCAAGGTATTGGCGATGTCAACCGACGGCTTGAGCGTGGACGAAGGCATCAGGACGCTGCTGCTCCTGATGCCGCGCATGGTGGGCCGGGCCAAGCGGCTCAAGGTGCCCGAGGCGCTGCGGTCGTTGTCGCTGGCCCCCCGGCACCTGTCGTTGCTGGCCTACCTGCTGTTCGACGGCCCGACGACGGTCAACGAGCTGGCCGGGCGGCTGGAGGTGGCGCCGGCCACCGTGAGCCTGATGGTGGGCGAGCTGAGCAGGAAGGGCGTGCTGGAGCGCCGCGAGGACGACGCCGACCGGCGCCGGACGATCGTCAGCATCGCCCCGGCCCATCAGGAGGCGATCACCGAATGGCTCGGCTACGGCGCCACGGCCTGGCGGGCCGCCCTCGACCCGCTGACGCCGCAGGAGCGGCAGACGTTCGTGCGCACCCTGCTGGCCTACGAGCAGGCGCTGTCAGGCCGATGACCTGCTGTTGACCAGCACCTCGACGCCGTCGAGCACGCGCTGGAGGCCGAACTCGAAGGCGTGCTCGGGGCTGTAGGGCGCCTGGAGCTCCTCCCCGGCCGCCTGGCCCACGCGCGAGGCCGTGGGGAACAGGATGGGGTCGGAGATCCGGCTGAGGAAGGGCGCGTGCGCGGCCCACCACTGCTGGTCCGTCATGCCGGTCAGGCTCTCGGCCTGGGCGGCCTCCACCGCGCCCCTGGCCGTGCCGTGCACGAAGCCGGTGACCAGTGTGATCACCGAGTCCATCTCCAGGTCGGTCAGGCCGATGCCGTCGATGGCGCGCAGCTCGTAGTCGTACTTGGCGGTGACGTTCGGGCCGAGGACCGGGCGGCTCGATGCCACCTGGAGCAGCCACGGGTGGCGCAGGTAGAGGGCGAAGTTCTCGCGGGCGATGAGCTCCAGCCGGTCGCGCCAGCCGCCGGGCACGTCCTCGGGGCGGGCGGTCTCGCCGTAGACGGTGTCGAGCATGACGTCGAGCAGCTCCGGCTTGCCCGGCACGTACGTGTAGAGCGACATCGTGCCGACGCCCAGCTTCTCCGCCACCCGGCGCATGGACAGCGCCTGCAGCCCTTCGGCGTCGGCCACGCCGATGGCGGCGCGGACGATGCGCCCGACGCCCAGCTCCGGTTTGCCCTTGCGGCTGGCCCGCTCGCTCGTCCGCCACAGCAACGCCAGACTGCGCGCCGGATCGCCCTTGCCCGGGTACTCAACTGTCACCCTCGTACGGTACACCGTACGGTTGCCGTCTTCGATCGTATGTTGTACGGTACGCCGTACGATTCAATCGGGAGGTGGCCATGTCCGCAGTGCTCGCCCAGGGCCTGCGCAAGACGTACGGCACGAAGACCGCGCTGGACGGCATCGACCTCGACGTGCCCGCGGGCACGGTCTACGGCCTGCTGGGGCCCAACGGCGCGGGGAAGACCACGACCGTCCGCATCCTCACCACGCTCCTGCGCCCGTCGGACGGCCGGGCCCAGGTGGCCGGGTTCGACGTGACGGCCGAGCCCCGCCGGGTCCGCGCCGCCATCGGCCTGGTCGGCCAGCAGACGGCCGTGGACGAGATCCTGACCGCCCGCCAGAACCTGGAGCTGTTCGGCCGCCTCTACCACCTGAGCGCGTCCGCCGCCCGCGCCAGGGCCGCCGAGCTGCTGGAACGCTTCGGCCTGGCCGAGCACGACGGCCCTGCCAAGGAGCTGTCCGGCGGCCTGCGCCGCCGCCTCGACCTGGCCGCGAGCATGATCCTGGCGCCGCCCGTGCTCTTCCTCGACGAGCCCACCACGGGCCTCGACCCGCGCAGCCGCGCCGGGATCTGGAGCGCGGTGCGCGAGCTGGTCGCGGGCGGCACGACCGTGCTGCTGACCACCCAGTACCTGGAGGAGGCCGACCAGCTCGCCGACCGCGTCGCGGTGATCGACTCCGGCCGGGTGGTGGCGGAGGGCACTCCGGAGGCGCTGAAGTCCAAGCTCGGCGGCGATCGGCTCGACGTGGTGATCAACGATCCGGCGCGGCTCGACGAGGCGGCGGCGATCCTCTCGGCGACGGCCTCGGGCGCCGCCGAGCTCGACCGGGACACCCGGCACGTCAGCGCCCCGGTGGCCGACCGCGTGAGCGCGCTCACCCGGGTCCTGCCCGCGCTGGCGGCGGCCGGCATCGAGGCCGAGGACGTCGCGCTGCGCCGGCCGACCCTCGACGAGGTCTTCCTGAACCTGACGACCACCGGAGGCGACCGATGACCGCACTCAGATGGGCGCTGGCCGACGGCTGGACCGTCGCCCGCCGCGACCTGATCCACTGGGCCAACCAGCCCATGACGGTGGTCTTCGGGGTGCTCTTCCCCGTGGTGATCACCCTGGCGTTCGGCTACCTGTTCGGCGGCGCGGTCGAGGTGCCCGCGGGCGCGGACTACTTCGCCTTCCTCATGCCCGGCATGTACGGCATGACGATGCTCTTCGGCCTGAGCTCCACCATGATGGCCGTGTCCGCGGACGTCGCCAAGGGCGTCACCGACCGCTTCCGGTCGATGCCCATGGCGCCGTCGGCCGTGCTGATCGGCCGGGCCGTCGCCGACCTGCTCAACTCGGTCCTGATCCTGGGCGGGCTGCTGCTCTGCGGCCTGGCGGTGGGCTGGCGGCCGGCGAGTGCCGGAGGAGCGCTCGGCGCGATCGGCCTGCTGCTGCTCCTGCGCTTCTCCCTGTTGTGGGCGGGCATGTACCTGGGCCTGCTCACCCGGGAGCCGGGCGCGGTGGTCGCGATCCAGACGCTGGAGTTCCCGATCGGGTTCCTGTCCAACGCCTTCGTCGCGCCCGGCACCATGCCCGGCTGGCTGGGCGCGATCTCGGAGTGGAACCCGCTCTCCTCCACGGTCGCCGCCGCCAGGGAGCTGTTCGGCAACCCGGGCTGGGGCGGCGACTCGTGGGTGGCCCGGCACGCCGTGCCGATGGCCGTGCTGTGGCCGGTGGCGATCACCGTCGTCTTCTTCGTCCTGTCGGTACGGCTGTACCAGCGCATGGACCGGTGAGGACGGCTCAGGCGCGGCGGTGGAAGTCCACGGGGTCGGGAGGCAGGGGGGTGTTGCCGAGGATCAGGTCGGCGGACTTCTCGGCGAGCATCATGACCGGGGCGTAGATGTTGCCGTTCGTGACGTACGGCATGGCGGAGGCGTCCACGACGCGCAGGCCGTCGAGGCCGTGCACGCGCATGGTGCCGGGGTCCAGCACGGCCAGGTCGTCCACGCCCATCTTGCAGGTGCACGACGGGTGGAGGGCCGTCTCGCCGTCCTTGGCGACCCAGGCCAGGATCTCCTCGTCGGTGCTGACGTCCGGGCCGGGGGAGAGCTCGCCGCCGTCCAGGCCGGCCCAGGCGGGCTGGGACAGGATGGCGCGGGCGTGCCTGATGGCCTCCACCCACTCGCGGCGGTCCTGCTCGGTCGAGAGGTAGTTGAAGCGGAGCGCCGGCTTGTCGCGGGGGTCGGCCGACCGGATGCGCACCGAGCCGCGGGCGTCGGAGTACATCGGGCCGATGTGCACCTGGTAGCCGTGGCCGCCGGCCGGGGCCGAGCCGTCGTAGCGCACGGCGATCGGCAGGAAGTGGAACATCAGGTTCGGGTACGCCACGTCGTCGTTCGAGCGGATGAACCCGCCCGCCTCGAAGTGGTTCGTGGCGCCGGGGCCGCGCCGCAGGAACAGCCAGTCGGCGCCGATGAACGGCCGCCGCCACATGGCCAGCGACGGCTGCTGCGAGACCGGCCGGGTGCAGGCGTGCTGGACGTAGACCTCCAGGTGGTCCTGGAGGTTCTCGCCGACGCCCGGCAGGTCGTGCATCACCTTGACGCCCACGGACTCCAGGAGCGCCTTCGGGCCGACCCCCGAGAGCTGGAGCAGCTGGGGGGTGTTGATCGCGCCCCCGCACAGCACGACCTCGCGCGCCTCGATGCGCTCGCCGCCGCACTGGACGCCCACCGCCCGCGTGCCCTCGAAGAGCACCTTCTCCACGTGGGCCCGCGTCCTGACCGTGAGGTTGGGACGGCGGCGCACCGGATGCAGGTAGGCGCGGGCCGCGCTGAGCCGCCGGCCCCGGTGGATGTTGCGGTCGAAGGCGGCGAACCCCTCCTGGCGGTAGCCGTTCACGTCGTCGGTGAGGGGGTGACCGGCCTGCTGGACGGCCTCGAAGAACGCCTCGAACAGCGGGCCGCGGGCCGGGCCGCGCTCCAGCTTCAGCGGGCCGTCGTCGCCCCGGAACGGCGAGCCGGGGTCGGCCAGGCAGTTCTCCATGCGCCTGAAGTAGGGCAGGCAGTGGGCGTAGTCCCAGTTCTCCATGCCGGGATCGGCGGCCCAGCGCTCGTAGTCGAGCGGGTTGCCGCGCTGGAAGATCATCCCGTTGATGCTGCTGGAGCCGCCCAGGACCTTACCGCGGGCGTGGTAGATGCGCCGGCCGTTCATGTGCGGCTCGGGCTCGGACTCGTACTTCCAGTCGTAGAACCGGCTGCCGATGGGGAACATCAGCGCGGCCGGCATGTGGATGAAGACGTCCCAGAGGTAGTCCGGCCGGCCCGCCTCCAGCACCAGCACGGACACCGACGGATCGGCGCTCAGCCGGTTGGCCAGGGCGCAGCCGGCCGAGCCGCCGCCCACGATGACGAAGTCGAAGCTCAACGCGGGATCCAGTCCTTCCACACGATCTTGTTCTCCTCCACCCACTGCCGGGCGGCCTGGGCGGCGGACTTCCTGCCGTTGAGCATGTCGCTCGCCACGGCGTTCTGGTTGTCGTTGGTCCAGGTGAAGTTGCGCACCAGCTCGTACGCCTTCCCGCCGCGCTCGGCGAACCGCCTGCTGACGATCTTGTCCAGCAGGTACGGCGGGTAGTCGCAGGCGACCTTGGCGGGCACGTCGTCGCAGCCGATCGCGTACGCGGGCAGGTTGACCTTGACCAGTTTGACCCTGGTGAACAGCCATTGCGGCTCGTAGAAATACATGAGCAGGGGCGTGCGATTCTTGGTCGCGGACTGCGCGGCCTTGATCAGGGCGTCCTCGCTGCCGGAGTAGACGACCTTGTAATCGAGGTTGAGGTTCTTGATGAGAGCCTCGTCGTTGGTGACGAATGCCGGGTCCCCGTCGAGCACCTGACCCAAATTTCCGGTTTTGGAGGTCCGGAATAGGGGGGCGTACTTGTTCAGGTTCCGATAGTCGGTTATGTCGGGATATTTCTTGGCCATCCACTCGGGGACGTACCAACCGATCACACCTTTGTTGCCGGTGAGGCCGGCCGACAGCGCCACCTTCTTCTGCTCGATGTACTCCTTCTTCAGATCGTTGTGTCCCCAGTTCTCGACGATCACGTCGACCTTGCCGGATTCGAAATCGCGCCAGGAATCGCTCTCGTTCATCTTGCGCGTGTTGACCTTGTAGCCCAGCTCGTGTTCGAGCAGGTAGGCCAGGACGGCGGCCTGGGCCTCGTACCCGACCCAGGCGTGGACGTCGAGGTTGACCGTCCCCTTGGGCGCGGCCCCGGTCTCGGGGGCGCCGCCGGAGCAGGACGTCAGGAGCAGGGCCGCGAGCGGCGGCCCGATCAGCTTCTTGGTTCGCATGAGAGGTCTCCGCGACCGCGACCCCTCCGGCGCGCGGCCGGAGGGGGCACGGTCAAGAGGGGTCACTTGGGGATCCAGCCCTGCCACTTGGCGGTGTTCGCCTCGACCCACTTCTTGGCGGCCTGCTCGCCGGTCAGGCCGTTGTTGGTCATGTCGTTGGCGACCGCGTTCTGGTCCTCGTTGGTCCAGCTGAAGTTCTTGACCAGCTCGTACGCCTTGCCGCCGGTGTCGGCGAACTTCTTGCTGACGATCTTGTCGAGGTCCAGCTCGGCGTAGTCGCAGGCGACCTTCTTGGCGTCGGCGTCACAGCCCTCGGTGTACGGGGGCAGGTTCACCCGGGTCAGCTCGACCTTGTCGAACAGCCAGTGGGGCGTCCAGAAGTAGAACAGCAGCGCCTTCTTCTGCGCCTGCGCCTGCTCGGCCGCCTTGAGCAGGGCCGCCTCGCTGCCGCCGGTCACCACCTTGTAGTTCAGCTTGAGGTTCTTGACCAGGGCCTCGTCGTTGGTGACGTAGCTGGGGTCGCCGTCGAGGAGCTGGCCCTTGCCGCCGGACTCCGACGTCTTGAACAGGTCGGCGTACTTGTTCAGGTTCTTGGAGTCGGTGATGTCCGGGTACTTGTCGGCCATCCACTTGGGCACGTACCAGCCGATGACGCCCTTGTTGCCGGTGGAGCCCGCCGAGAGCGCGACCTTCTTCTCGTCGATGAACTTCTTCTTCAGGTCCGGGTGACCCCAGTTCTCGATGATGACGTCGACGTCGCCCGTCTCGAAGCCCTCCCAGGCGACCTGCTCCTTGATCTCGGGCAGCTCCACGTCGTACTTGAGCTCGTTCTTCAGCAGGTAGGCGACGACGTTCGCGCTGGCCTCGTACCCGACCCACGGGTTGATCGCGATCTTGACGGTGCCCGTCGTCGCCGCGCCGGAGGCGGCGCCGGTCGACGGGGCGGCGGAGCTGGGGGAGGTCTCCACCTTGGCGCCACCGCCGCAACCCACGGCGGTGAGGCCGACAACGAGCAGGCCTGCGAGCAGGCGAATCTTCATGTGCGCTTCCTCTTTCGGGGGGAAGGGCGCCTGTCGGCGCCCTGCGTGATGCGGTCGAGCATGACTCCGAGCAGGACGGTCGCGATGCCCGCCACGAAGCCCATGCCGAAATCCGTGCGCTGGGAGAAGCCGACGACCACGTCGTAGCCGAGCGCGCCCGCCCCGACCAGGCCGCCGACGACGACCATGGCCAGCGTCATCACGATGCCCTGGTTGGCCGCGAGCAGGATGGCCCGCCGCGCCATCGGGAGCTGCACCTTCCACAGGAGCTGGCCCGGGGTCGAGCCCGCCGACGCGGCCGCCTCGACGACCGTGGCGGGCACCCCTCTGATGCCGTCCTCGACCAGGCGCACCACGGGCGGCACCGCGTAGATCACCGAGGCGAAGATCGCGGTGAACCGGGTCGTCTCGAACAGGGCCAGCGCCGGCAGCAGGTAGACGAACGCGGGCATGGTCTGGGCGGCGTCCAGCAGCGGGCGCTGGATCGCCGAGTAACGCGGCGAGCGGGCCGCGGCCACGCCCAGCAGCAGGCCGACGACCAGGGTGACGAACACCGCCACCGCGACCGTGGTCATCGTCTGCATGGCGTGCTCCCACACGCCGAGCAGCGCGATCGCCAGCAGGCAGCCGAGCGCGGTCAGCGCCGGACGCAACCCGCTCACCCGCCAGGCCAGCGCCAGCACCGCGAGGGCGATCAGCCACCACGGTGCCGAGATGAGCAGGCCCTCCAGCGGGTTGAGCAGGACGGCCGAGGTCAGATCCTTGACGAACGTCGTGACCGGGTACCAGGTCGTCTCGGCCCAGCGCACGGCGTCGTTCACCGCGCCGGCGAAGGTGACGGTCAGGCCGTCCGGCCAGCCCGTCGGCAGCGCGAACCCGGCCACCACCCCCACGCCGGCCAGCGCCGCCGCGACCACCAGGTCGAGCCGGCCGGCCCTCGCGTGCGCCTGGCGGCGGGCCACCGACATGAGCATGCGGTCGAGCACCACGGCCATCACCACGATCGCCAGGCCGGCCGGGAGCATGATGCCGACCTGGGCCCGCGACAGGCCGCGGATGATGTCGCCGCCCAGGCCGGGGGCCGAGATCAGGTTCGCGATCACCACCATGGACAGCGCCATCATGATGGTCTGGTTCACCGCCAGCGCCATCGTCGAGCGGGCCAGCGGAAGTTGCACCTTGAACAGGGTCTGCCGGCGGGTGGCGCCCAGCGACGCCGACGCCTCGACCGCCGTGGCGGAGACCCCCTCGACGGCCAGCGCCGTGATGCGGATCGCGGGCGGGATCGAGTAGATCATCGTCGCGATCGCCCCGGCCGGAGCGCCGATGTGGAAGAACAGCACGAGCGGCGCCAGGTAGGCGAACGTGGGCATGATCTGCATGACGTCGAGCACCGGCGTCAGCACCCGGCGCACCCGCGCCGACAACCCCGCCCACACGCCGAGCGGCACGCCGACCGCCAGTGACAGCAGCACCGAGGCCGCCACCAGCGCCAGCGTGTCCACGCTCGACTGCCACAGGCCGAGCACCCCGAACGCGCCCACGCCCGCCGCCGCGAGCAGCGCGACGCGCCGGCCACCGGCGAGCCAGCCGAGCGCGCCCAGGACGCCGATCAGCCCCGGCCAGTTCAGGGCCGTGAGGACGGTCTGGAAGAAGGTGTAGACGCCGTCGACGAACAGCCGGATGTAGTTGAGGAAGTACAGGAAGAGCGGGCTCTCGTTCCGGTGGTCGTCGATCCACTCGCGCAGGTCGGTGACCGCCAGGAACTGCGGCGCCTCCTTGTCGTGCGGCAGCGTGCCGGTGTCCCGGAAGAGCAGGTACGCCACGGCGAACAGCACCGCGACCCCGGCCGGACCGGCCCACCTCGGGATCCTGAGCCTGCCGGGGGCGCTGACCGCGGTGGTGCTCACGCGCCTGCCCTAACCGCCGCGTCCTCGCCGGCCAGGAAGGACAGCAGGTCCACGCGGTCCACGACGCCGGCCAGCTCGTCGCCGTCCATCACCCGGATCGGGCGGGAGGAGGCCGAGGCCGCGGCGATGGCGTCCTTGATCAGGGTGGTGACGGGGAGCTGCGGGCCGTCCAGCGGCTCGCCGGGCTCGGGATCGCGGCGGATCCAGCGCAGCGTCAGCACGTGGCTGCGCGGCACGTCCCGGACGAAGTCGGCCACGTAGTCGTCGGCCGGCGCGCCCACCAGCTCCTCGGCCGTGCCGAGCTGCACGATCGAGCCGTCGCGCATGATGGCGATCCGCTCGCCCAGCTTGAGCGCCTCGGACAGGTCGTGGGTGATGAACACCATCGTCTTGCCGACCTCGCGGTGCAGCCGGATCACCTCGGCCTGCATGTCGCGCCGGATCAGCGGGTCGAGCGCGCTGAACGGCTCGTCGAACAGCATCACCTGGGGATCGACGGCCAGCGCGCGGGCCAGGCCGACACGCTGCTGCATGCCGCCGGAGAGCTGGTCGGGATAGGCGTCGGCGTGGCCGTCGAGGCCCACGAGGGAGAGGATCTCGGCGGCCCGCGCGTGCCTGGCCGCCTTGGCGGTGCCCTGGATCTCCAGACCATAGGCAACGTTGTCAACGACCTTACGGTGCGGCAACAGCCCGAAATGCTGGAAGACCATGCTCACCTGGTGGCGGCGCAGCTCGCGCAGCCGGGCGGGGGAGGCGCGGCCGACGTCCTCGCCGCCGATCCTGATCTCGCCGGCGCTGGGCTCGACGAGCCGGGTCAGGCAGCGTACGAGGGTGGACTTGCCGCTTCCCGACAGGCCCATGACGACGAAGACCTCGCCGGGGCGCACCTCGAAGCTCACGTCGCGGACGGCGGCGGTGCAGCCGGTCCTCTCTCGCATCGCGGCGGGGTCGAGGTGTCTGTCCTCGCTGTCCAGCACCTTTTGCGCCCTGGATCCGAAGATCTTCCAAAGCCCGTCGACGCTGATAGCCGCGCTGTCGGGAGAATCCCGCACCCTCGCCTCCTCGATTGCCGGGGGCTCAACATATGCGGTGAATAACGCAAATCTCAACGCTGTGACCCGTGAGAGACCTGGCCGCTCCTCCGGTGTTATGTGCTTGGAACGCGCTAATCGCCCAAACGTGGACATATAAACAGATGGCGGGTTATTTCTGGCCGGACGGAGAGCGAGATGGGGCTCCAGCTTCTCGTCTCACTGGACACAGAAGTTGAATTGCGTCCCGATATGTGCGGGTGGCCACGCCCGCTTAGGATGTGTTCCAATTACCCGCACTTGCTGATTTCTCTCAAGGGGCACAGCCCTGACAAATACGCCGATTCGGGCGAGGTGCGTTCGGTGACAACACAGCTGGGCGAGAGGCAGGCCGCCGAAGGCAACTGGCGCCTGCGCAATTGGCGCGTACGTGCGCGCCTGGTCGCCCTCATCCTGGTGCCGACGGCCGCCGCCGTGCTGCTGGGCGGCGTCCAGGTGCTGTCCTCGACGGGCGCCGCCGCCGACTACGACCGGACGAACCGATTAGCCATGCTCTCGGAGCAGGTGGGCGACCTGACCCACCAGCTCGCCGGCGAGCGGGCCAAGACCGCCTGGTACATCGCCAGGAACCGGCCCGTCATCGGGATCGGCGCCGTCCAGTCCCAGATGGACCAGGTGGACGTCGCCATCAAAGAGGTACGCGGCACCGCCCAGCAGATCCTCGCCGACGTCGAGGGCCGTACCGCCGACCAGATCGAGAACATGCTCAGCCGCCTGGACGACCTGACCTCGCTGCGTCAGCAGGCCCTGGACGCCAACCTGCTCCCCGGCCCCGCCGTCGACCTCTACACGACGGTGATCAACGAGCTGCTCTCCATCCACACCGAACTCATCAAGGGCAGCTCCGACGACGAGCTGTTCCGCCAGACCCGCATGCTGGACGGCCTGGCCCGGGCGAAGGAGAGCGTCTCCTACCAGCAGGCGCTGCTGACCACCGTCCTCGTCGAGGGCGCCTTCGGCCAGGACCAGCTCAAGCGCTTCCTCGGCGAACTGTCCAGCGAGAACGCCGAGCGCCAGGGCTTCGCCGCAGAGGCCACCGCCGACGAGCGCCGCTTCTTCGACGAGACCGTGAACGGCCGCAGCGCCGACCGCATGCTGTTCCTGCGCGAGCTCGTGCTCATCAGGGCCTCGGCCTCGCTGCCGCTGCGCGGGCTGGACCTGGCCAAGCGCGACGACGCGAAGGAGTGGTTCGACGCCTCCAACGTCGTCGTGGACTCCATGCGCACGGTCGAGCAGCGTCAGGCCGCCGGGATCGTGGCGCGCAGCCGTACGCTCAGCGGCGAGGAGCAGCAGCGGGCGCTGGTCATCGCGGGCGCGGTGCTCGCGTTGCTCGTCGCCGTCCTGCTGATCACCACCGGCGTGGCCAGGTCGCTGGTCCGGCCGCTGCGCAGGCTGCGCGGCGAGGCGCTGGAGATCGCCGGGCACCGGCTGCCGGACTTCGTCCAGCATCTGCGCGAGTCGCGCGACGGCGCGGTCAACGCCGAGGTGCCGCCCATCGGCATCTTCTCCAAGGACGAGGTGGGCGAGGTCGCCCGCGCCTTCGACGAGGTGCACCGCGAGGCCGTGCGGCTGGCGGGCGACGAGGCGCGGCTGCGCTCCAACGTCAACGCCATGTTCGTCAACCTGTCGCGGCGCAGCCAGACCCTGGTCGAACGGCAGCTCACCCTGATCGAGCGCCTGGAGCGCGGCGAGCGCGACGACGAGCGCCTGGGCGACCTGTTCAAGCTCGACCACCTGGCCACCCGCATGCGCCGCAACAGTGAGAACCTGCTGGTCCTGGCCGGCCAGGAGGCCGCGCGCAAGTGGAGCGAGCCGGTCGAGCTCATGGACATCGTGCGCGCGGCGCTCGGCGAGGTCGAGAGCTACGACCGGGTCAGCGTCCAGGTGCAGTCGGACGTCGCCCTCGCCGGGCAGGCCGTCACCGACGTGGTGCACCTGCTGGCCGAGCTGGTCGAGAACTCGGTCTCCTTCTCCTCCAGGGACACCAAGGTGATCATCTCCAGCAGCCGCATCGACGGCGGCGGGCTGATGGTCTCGGTGACCGACAACGGCATCGGCATGACCCCCGAGGAGCTGGCCGAGGCCAACTGGCGGCTGGCCAACCCGCCGGTGGTGGACGTGTCCGTGTCGCGGCGGATGGGCCTGTTCGTGGTCGGGCGGCTCGCGCTGCGGCACAGCATCAAGGTGCAGCTCCGCCGCCAGGACATCGGCGGCCTGACCGCGATGGTGCTGATCCCGGAGATGCTGCTCACCGCCGTCCCGGGCGCGACGGCCGGGCCCCTGCACGGCTCGATGGCGGCGCACGGCTCGATGGCCGGCGGCGTCCAGGCCGCCATGACGGGCGCGGGACGGCCGGAGCGCGGACGGGCCGAGCCCTTCCACAGCGCGGAGCCTTTCCAGAGTCCCGAGCCGTATGCGCCGCCCACGGCCCCGATGCCCGCCTACGGGCACCCGTCGTTCGACGCCATGCCGTTCCCGCCCGCGTCGCCGGCCGAGTCGTCGCCGTCCCCGTCCGGGGCGGCGTCGGAGTCGTCGTGGTTCACCTCGACCGCGTCGCACTCGGTCGAGCTGCCGCAGCCGGACGCGCAGGGCACGTCGTACCCGTCGTTCGCCACGGGCCCCGAACCGGCCGAGCCGGCGGCCACGAACGAGTTCCTGCCGATCTTCGCCTCGGTCGAGGAGAGCAGCTGGTTCAGCAAGGCCGCGCCGACCGCCGACCGGCGGGACCCGTCCTGGTCATCGCCCGCCGACCAGGGCTGGCAGGCGGCGAACACGACCGCCGAGCCCGCCAGGAGCGGCACCACGAACTCCGGCTTGCCCAGGCGCACGCCGCGAGCGAATCTGGTGCCGGGCACCGCGGTCCCCCAGCCGCCGCCCGCACCAGTTCCTCCGCTGTCCCCTGACCGGCTGCGCAACAGGCTGGCCAGCTACCAGCAGGGCGTGCGCAAGGGCCGCGCCGAGCTAGAGGAGGACTGATGAAGGAGCTGAGCCAGGGGGCCAGGGACATCAACTGGCTGGTGAGCGCGTTCGTCGAGGAGGTGCCCGGCGTGGCCCACGCCGTGGTCGTCTCCGCCGACGGGCTGCCGATGGCCTTCTCCCGCGGCTTCCCCAAGGACCGGGCCGACCAGCTCGCCGCCATCGCGGCCGGGCTGGTCAGTCTCACGCAGGGGTCGGCGCGGGTCTTCGAGGGCGGCGGCGTCACCCAGACCCTGGTGGAGATGGAACGCGGGCTGCTGCTGGTGATGTCCATCAGCGACGGCTCGTGCCTGGCGGTACTGGCCGCGCCCGACTGTGACATGGGCCTGGTGGCGTACCAGATGACGATTCTGGTGGAACGCACGGGGCAGGTGCTGACCCCTGCCGTACGGGCGGAGTTGTCATCCGCGCGCCCCTGGTGATGGGAGTGGACGTTGGCATCGTGGCATGACCGTGAGCCGGAGCCCGAGCGCAGCTCGCTGGTGCGCATGTACGCCGTCACCGGCGGCAGGACGGCGCCACGCACCGGCCTGGCCATGGAGGCGCTGGTCTCGTCGGCGACCTCCGCGCGGCTCGGCATGACCTACACCCGCGAGTTTCGCGCCATCAGCGAGCTGTGCCGCCAGGTGCGCTCGGTGGCCGAGATCTCCGCGCTGCTGGCCGTCCCGCTCGGCGTCGCGCGGGTGCTGGTCGCCGACATGGAGGCCGACGGGCTGGTCAGGATCTACCAGCCGCAACTTGAGGCCGGCCTGCCGGACAGGAGGCTGCTCGAAAGGGTCCTGAGCGGGCTCCGCCGCCTCTGACGCCCGTGTCTACTGGGCGTTCCACCAGTGCGCGGCCACCAGTTCGGCCACCAGCGTCTCGGTGAGCAGCGCCACGTCGGGGTCGTCGTCGTGCGCGTAGCGGATCGCCGCCGCGGCGTCCTTCACCTCGCCGCCCACGGAGATCACCGTGGAGCCGCGTTCGCGCACCCAGTCCATGGCCTGCCCGTCGTAGCGGGAGCCGGGGAAGAGCAGCGCCCGGTAGTCGAGGGTCTTGGTGAGGTAGACGTCCACGTGCGACCAGTCGCCCGCCTCGCAGGCGTCGGCCGCGCGGCGCGGGCCCTCGCGGAGCATCAGCGCCGACTGCTCGGCCGACGACAGCCGCTCGGCCGGGGCGATCGTGTAGACCCCGTCGGGGCCGTCGAGCAGCTCCAGGGTCGGCGGGAGCCAGTCGTCGCGGCGGTCCAGCAGGTCGCCGGTGGCCTCCGCGGCCCGGTCGAGCAGTGCGGGCAGGTCGCGTCCTGCTCCGGTGAGGCGGGCTTCGAGCGCCAGCAGCAGGGCCAGCGTGTGCTGGAACGTCCGGCAGGCCACGCCGCCGCGCTCCTCGCCCGCGCTCATGGGGACCACCAGGTCGGCCGCCTCGGTGACGGGCGAGCCGGGCACGTTGGTGATCGCGGCCACGTACGACGGGCCTCCGGCGTAGCGGGCGAGCGCGTCGAGGGTCTCGCGGCTGCCGCCGGTGGCCGAGATCGGCACGACCAGCGTGCCGGGACCGGCCGGGTAGGTCGCCGCGGCCGAGGCGTAGTCGGCGTAGGCGTCCACGCCGGCCGCGCGCAGGCGCAGGGCCGCCACCCCGGCGGCGTACCGGGAGCTGCCCATGCCGAGGAACAGCACCCGGCGCACCCCTTCCGGCAGCCCGGCGAAGGGGTCGGCCGCGCGCAGCCCGTCGGCGAGGGCGGCCAGGGCGGCGGGCTTGGCCTCCAGGTCGGCCAGGTAGAGCTCGGAATTCACGGCAGGTTCTCCTCGGGGTACCAGGTGCGCAGCACGCCCATGGGGGCGTACCGCCAGCGGGGCAGGTGGCGGGCGGCGTAGATCAGCTCGCGGCACTCCTGCTCGACCTCGAACGGGCGCAGCAGCGTCTCGTCCAGGAGGTCGGGCCGGCCCTTGTCGGACAGGCGGCGGCGGTAGGCGGTCAGCAGGCCGGCGCGGGCCTTCGCCGCCCAGGCCGCGGCGTGGGCGGACGGGGTGCCCCGGCGGACGATCGCGACCTGGGCCACGTGCTCCAGGCTGGTGGTGAGCTGGGCGACGTCCCTGGCGGCCGGTTGACGGGCGGCGGTGTCGGCCACGGTGGGGTTGCCGTCGAAGTCGATCACGGCGTACCCGTCGCGCCACCGCAGGATCTGGCCCACGTGCAGGTCGCCGTGGATCCTGATCGACGGGCCCGTGACGCCCGCCCGCAGCGGCTCCAGCTCGCGGGCCAGATCGGCGGCCCGCGTGGACAGCCACTCGCCGTCGGCGCCGTCGGTGAGGGCGAGCGCCTCGGCCAGCGCGTCCGCGGCGCGCGCGGCCGGGTCCGCCTGCCGCCCGGACGAGCCGCCGGGCAGGGTGGCCAGCGCCACGTGCAGGTCGGCGGCCAGGCGGCCGAGCTCGCCGGCGAACTCCGTGCCGCCCGACTCGGCCTCGTCCACGCACCACTCCCAGCCGTCGCGCGCCTCGGGCAGGTAGCCCGTCACCAGCGCCAGCAGCTCCTCACCGGCGTCCGACGCGCGGGTCAGGGCCAGGTAGGGAGGCGCGGTGCCGGCGAAGCCGACCTCGACGAGATGGGCGAAGATCTCGGGCGTCGGGTGGGGGAGCGGGACCGGCGGGGTCAGCCACTTCACGACCACCCGCTCGTCCACCACGACCGAGTGGTTGGTCTGGTCGACGTGCGGCCCGAAACCGCGCTCGGCGGCCGTCGCCGCGAGGTCGGGAAGGTCATGGAACCGGCGGACGGCGAACGGGGACGGCGGGTCGTGCGCCAGCGCGCGCAGGAGGCTCGTGGACAGGCCGTGGTCCCGGTCGCAGACGGGCTCCTCCGCGACGGCGGCGAGCCGGCGCGCAATTGAATCCCAGTTCAACAGATTGCCCATGGTTCCCGATCGACGTGTGGGTAGGAAGTCTCGCTCATGTTGATATCGGCTGCAACTTGGTCCGGCCGCCGGTAATCGGAGCGGGTCATCGCATTAGCGCAAATGCCGCCTCGCCAGGCAGGAGGGTACTGTCCTGATCGAGGTGGTCACTCCGGACTCTCCGGAGGGGGCGCCTGCGGGCGGACGGCTCGTCTCGACCGGTCCGACGGGGACCGTGGCGGCGAAGTCGATCGGACCGGCCGGCCCGGCGGCGCCCCTCATCCCGCCCTGGGCGGATCCTGATCCGTCGCCCGATTCCTGAGCACCCGCCAGGTACCGCACGCTCCCGAACCGCTAGATTACGGCTGGGAGAGATGGCGCGAAGAGCGCGGCCCAAAGGCGGTCCGTACGCGAGGTGAGAGGCCCCTCACGGACCGGGATGAGGCGACTCCGTTATTGAATCCAGATTCAACACTCTGATCAAACTTCCTGGTAGCAATGTCGGGAAAAGTCTTGCTCATGTTGATTTCTGCTGCAACACTCCTGCTCTGGTCTGCCGTGTCCAGTAAGGTCGCGCGACCCCTCAATCCTCAGCACCAGAAGGAGTAGCGGCCGTGTCCCGTAACCGGTTCACCCGTCGTCTTCCGGCCGCCGTGGCGGTGGCCGGCCTCGCGCTAGCCGTCGCGGCGTGCGGCGGTGAGTCGTCGACCAGCTCAGACGGCACGACCGCGGCCAAGGCAGAGCAGCTCCAGCCCAACGCCGACCTGACCAAGCAGTCGCTCAAGGTGACGGTCTGGCCGGGTTACACGCCCGAGGAGCTGCCCGAGAAGGTCAAGCAGCAGCTCAAGGTCAAAGAGATGGCGATCACCAACCACGACACCAACGAGCTGGCGATGGCCAAGCTGACCGCCTCCGGCGACAGCGGCATCGACGTGGCGTTCGTGTCCGGTCAGTACGCCCAGGCGCTCAACGCCCAGGGCCTGCTGGAGCCCATCCACGCCGAGCTGATCCCCAACCTGGCCAATCTCTACCCCGAGGCCACCCAGCTCTCCTACGACAAGGGCAACAAGTACTCGGTGCCCTACACCTGGGGCACCACCGGCATCTGCTACCGCAGCGACCTGGTGAAGACGCCGCCGACGAGCTGGAACGACATCCTCAAGCCCGCGTCCTGGGCCGAGAAGAAGGTCACCATGATGACCACCGAGCGCTGGCTGGTCCTGCCCGCGCTCAAGTCGCTCGGCTACTCGGTCAACACCGAGAAGGACGAGGAGATCGCCAAGGCCAAGGAGCTCCTGGTCTCGCAGAAGCCGCACCTGCTCTCCTATGACGACACCACCTTCGGCGACAAGCTGAAGTCCGGCGAGGCGATCATGGTCGAGGCGTGGGACGGCTGGTGCCCCACCACGGACGAGAAGCAGAACATCAAGTTCGTGGTGCCGAAGGAGGGCAGCGACCTCTGGGTGGACACCATGGTGATCATGAAGTCCTCCAAGAACAAGGAGGCGGCCCACGCCTTCATCAACATGATCCTCGACCCGGAGATCCACCGCTGGGCGGCCGAGAACATCAACTACAAGGTCCCCAACAAGGCCGCCATGGACAAGGTGACCATCGCCAAGGGCTCGCTGCTGGACATCAAGCCGGCGGAGCTGCTCAACGGTGAGTCGATCATCGACCTGGGGCAGGCGTCGACCAAGTTCAGCCGCCTGTCGCAGGAAGTCACGGCCGGATAGTCGTTGGTGCAGTGAGATCCGAGGTCAAGGCCCGGCCGGTGTCCCGTAAGCGGGGTCGCCGGCTGGGCGCGTTCGTTTTCCTTTCGCCAGGTCTGACGTACCTGGTCGTGCTCCTCCTCGTGCCGCTGGGGCTGGTGCTCAGCTACACGGTCTTCCAGCGGGGGCGCTTCGGCGGCATCTTCTACGAGTTCACGCTGGAGAACTTCCAGCGCCTGTTCGACTCCCTCTACCTGGGGGTCGTCGGCGACTCGCTGAAGATGGCGGCGATCGCCACGCTGATCGCGTTGCTGCTCGGCTACCCGACGGCGTACCTGATCGCCCAGCTTCCGCCGAAGTGGAAGACGATCGCCCTGGTGGCGATCGTGCTGCCCTTCTGGACGAACTTCATCATCCGCGTCTACGCGTGGATCATCATGCTCAGCGGCCCGGGACTGATCAACTCCCTGCTGGGCACGAAGCTGGAGCTGCTCTACACCCAGGGCACGATCGTCGTCGGCCTGCTCTACTCGTACCTGCCGCTCATGGTGCTGCCGCTGTACTCCTCGATCGAGAAGCTCGACCCGCAACTGCGCGAGGCGTCGGCGAACCTCGGGGCCTCGGCGTTCACCACGTTCAGGAAGGTGACGCTACCGCTCACGCTGCCCGGCGCGCTGACCGGGGCGATGTTCGTGTTCGTGCCGAGCTTCGGCAACTTCGTCATCCCCGAGATGCTCGGCGGCAGCAAGTCGATCATGGTGGGCAACCTGATCCGCAACCAGTTCCTGACCGCGCGCGACTGGCCGTTCGGCTCGGCGCTGGTGCTGGCGCTGATCGCGCTGCTGATCCTGCTGCTGCTCGTCCAGGCGTGGGCGGCCCGCCGTGCGTAGGCCCAAGCTGCTGTACGTGCCCTTCTGGGCGACCTACGTCTTCATGTACGTGCCGATCATCGTCCTGGTCGTCATGTCCTTCAACTCCGGCAAGTCGGCCTACACCTTCGAGGGCTTCAGCCTGAAGTGGTACGGCGAGCTGGCCGCCGACGAGAAGGTCCGGGACAGCCTGGTCAACACGCTGATCGTGGCCCTGGGCTCGACGGCGATCGCCACCGTGCTCGGCACGCTGCTGGCCGTCGGCCTGGCCCGGTACACCAGGTCCAAGATCCTCGACGCGGTCGCGCTCATGCCGGCCGTGCTGCCCGACCTGGTGCTCGGGATCGGCCTGCTGGTCCTGTACGCCCTGATCAACAACTTCCTGGCCCAGTGGGACGCCCAGTTCGCGCTCGGGCTGCCCACGGTGACCCTCGCGCACGCCCTGTTCTCCATGGCGTTCGTCGCGGCCGTGGTGCGCACCCGGCTCACCGGCGCCGACCCCTCGCTGGAGGAGGCCTCGCGCGACCTGGGGGCCGGGCCGGTGGTCACGTTCATGAAGATCACGCTGCCGCAGCTCCTGCCCGGGATCGTCGCCGGGGCGCTGCTGGCGTTCACGCTGTCGCTGGACGAGTTCGTGATCGCCTTCTTCACGATCGGCAACGCCGAGCCGACGCTGCCGATCGTCATCTACTCAATGGTTCGTTTCGGGGTGACCCCGAAGATCAACGCGCTGGCCGCGATCCTGCTCCTCGTGAGCTTCACGGCAGTGATCGCCGGGCAGCGGATGACCAAGATCGGGAGATCGCGTGCTCAGGATTGACGGGATCACCCGCAGGTTCGGCGACGTCACCGCGCTCGACGACGTCTCGCTGGAGATCGAGCAGGGCGAGTTCTTCGCCCTGCTCGGGCCGTCCGGCTGCGGGAAGACCACTTTGCTGCGCATCATCGCCGGGTTCGAGTCGCCCGACGCCGGCGCGGTCACGCTCGACGACGAGGACCTGCTGGCCAAGCAGCCCAACCGGCGGCCGATCAGCCTCATGTTCCAGTCGTACGCGCTGTTCCCGCACATGACCGTGGCCAAGAACGTGGCCTACGGCCTGGAGCGCGAGAAGCTGCCCCGGGCGGAGGTCAAGCAGCGCGTCGGCGAGGTGCTGGAGACCGTGGGCCTGTCGGCGCACGCCTCGCGCAAGCCCGCCCAGCTGTCCGGCGGACAGCGGCAGCGGGTCGCGCTGGCGCGTTCCATCGTCAAGCGGCCGCGTCTGCTGCTGCTCGACGAGCCGCTGTCGGCCCTGGACAAGAAGGTCCGCGCGGACATGCAGCTGGAGCTCAAGCGGCTCCAGCACGAGGTCGGCATCACCTTCGTGGTCGTCACGCACGACCAGGAGGAGGCCATGTCGCTGGCCGACCGCATCGCGGTCTTCGACAGCGGCACCGTGCGCCAGGTGGACGCCCCCGTCGCCCTCTACGAGCGCCCGCGCTCGCCGTTCGTGGCCGACTTCGTCGGGGCGAACAACCTCTTCGAGGGCGTCTACACCGGCCTGGACGGGATCAAGAGCGACGAGTTCGGAATGCTGGCCGGAACGCCGCTCGACGAGCTCGCCGCCGACACCAAGGCGCTGCTCGCGGTCCGTCCCGAGAAGATCGAGCTGGCCGACGAGAACGCGGCCAGGGGCCTGAAGGGCAGCGTCCTGGACGTCAGCTTCTACGGCGGCGTCTCACACATCTCCGTGGACGTGCCGGGACGGGCCAAACCCGTGCTCGCCGCCGTCCAGGGAGCGAGCACGGTGCAGCCCGGCGCCAAGGTGAAGGTGCGCTGGGAGACCCAGGACGCCGTCATCATGACGGTCGATCAATGAGCCAGGTCGTTGCCCGTCGCCGCCCGCGCGTACGACAGGATCAGCTCGGCCGCCTCGTCGGGCCCGATCAGCGGGTGGCGGGCGGTGATGCGGTAGCCGTAGGCGTCCTCCAGGGCCACCAGGTTGCGCGCGACGGTCACGGAGTCGGCCGTCAGCCGGAAGACCCCGAGCGCGGCCCCCGTGTCCAGGATCGCCTGGTACATCGACACCTGGCGGTCGTACAGCGAGGTGAGCAGCACGCCGTAGACCCGGTGCCGGCCCGCGGCGCCGCCCAGCTCGTTGAGCAGACGCACGTCGGGGTCGAGCGGCCCGGTCGGCAACCCCGACCGGATCGTGACGACCAGCTTCTCGACCGGGTCGGTGAAGTCGGCCAGGCGGCGCATGCGCAGCTCGTAGAAACGTTCCATGCCCGCGTGCTGCGCCTCGACCAGGAGTTCGCCCAGGTCGGGGTAGTGGTAGAGCACGGCTCCGGAGGTCAGGCCGGCCTCCTCGGCGACGTGCGAGAGCTGTACTCCGTCGATTCCATGACGGATGATGGCTCGGCGCGCGGCCTCGATCAAGTCGATGCGCCGGTCACTACGGCTTTTGCGCTGAGCCACGACCACCACCCCCCGTGCGTTTGGTCACCATTCAGATCGGCCGTGACCATAGTGCACTTAACTTGCGCTTCACGCTAGATGAGTATTTGAATTCCTCTTCAATTTGACGAGTTCCCCCGGAGTTCACGATGTCCCTCACCATCCTGTTCATGCCAGAGAGCGCGTACGGCCCCACGAACAACAGCATCGGCATCGGCGACATTCTCCGTCGTCGCGGGCACCGCGTCGTCTTCGCCGCCGAATCCTCCTGGAAGGGCAAGCTCGAAGCGCTCGGCTTCGAGGAGGACCTCGTCGACCTCGCCCCGCCGGCCGAGAACGCCGAGGAGCAGGACGCCGGTCAGTTCTGGAAGGACTTCATCCGCGAGACCGCGCCGGAGTACCGCAAGAGCACGCTGGAGCAGCTCGACACCGTCACCAAGCCGATCTGGGACTCCCTCATCGACGGCGCCAAGTACTGCGAGCCGCAGCTCAAGGCCATCATCGAGCGCGTGAACCCGGACGTGATCGTCGAGGACAACGTGATCACGTTCCCGGCGCTGCTCACGGCCGGCAAGAAGTTCGTCCGCATCGTCTCCTGCAACCCGCTGGAGGTGCGCGGCGAGAACGTCGCGCCGGTATTCTCCGGCCTGCCCGCCGACGACCGCTCCGAGTGGGACGCCTTCCGCGCCGAGTACGACCGCACCCACCGCGAGATCTGGACGGCCTTCAACGCGTGGTGCGTCGAGCAGGGCACGGCCCCGCTGCCCGACCTGGACTTCATCCACGAGGGCGACCTGAACCTCTACGTCTTCCCCGAGATCCTCGACTACACCGACGCCCGCCCGCTCGGCCCGAGCTGGCAGCGGCTCGACTCCTCGGTGCGCGAGACCGACGAGGACTTCACGCTGCCCTTCGAGCGTAACGACGGCTCGCTGATCTACTTCTCGCTCGGCTCGCTCGGCTCCTCCGACGTGGAGCTGATGCAGCGCGTGATCGACATCCTGGCCGGCACGCGCCACCAGTACATCGTCTCCAAGGGCCCGCTGCACGAGGAGATCAAGCTCGCCGACAACATGTACGGCGCCGAGTTCCTGCCGCAGACGAAGATCATCCCGCTGTGCGACCTGGTCATCACGCACGGCGGCAACAACACCACCACCGAGGCGGCGCACTTCGGCAAGCCGATGATCGTGCTCCCGCTGTTCTGGGACCAGTACGACAACGCCCAGCGCGTGGACGAACTGGGCTACGGTGTCAGGCTCTCCACCTACACCTTCACCGACGAGGAGCTGACCGGCGCCGTGGAGCGCCTGCTCGGCGACACCGAGATGCGCGCGAGGCTCGCCGCCGCGGGCGAGGAGATCCGCGGCCGTGACGGCCTGCGCAAGGCCGCCGACCTGATCGAACAGCTCGGCCAGTAGGGATTTCGAGGACATTCCATGCGTGAACTGATCAACCCCGCCACCGGCCTCCCGTGCGCCGAGATTCCGGACACGCCGGTGGCGGACGTGGCGGCGGCCGTCCGGACCGCCAGGGGCGCGTACGAGGAGTGGGCGCAGACCACTCCCGCCGAGCGCCAGCGGCTGCTGCTGCGCCTGGCCGACCTGGTGGAGGCCGACGCCGAGGAGCTGACCAGGCTGGAGGTGGAGGAGACCGGCAAGCCGGCGGCCGTGTTCAGGGACGGCGAGCTGCCCTTCGCCGTCGACAACCTGCGCTTCTTCGCCGGCGCCGCCCGCTCTCTCGAAGGGTCGGGCGCCGGGGTGTTCAGCGCCGGTTACACCTCGGTGCTGCTGCGCCGGCCCGTCGGGGTGGTGGGGTCGATCGCGCCATGGAACTTCCCGTTCGTCATGGCGGTGTGGAAGGTCGGCCCGGCCGTGGCCGCCGGCAACGCCGTGGTCATCAAGCCGGCGCCGCAGACGCCGCGCACGACGCTGCGCCTGGCCGAGCTGTTCGCCAAGGCGGGCGCGCCCGAGGGGCTCGTCCAGGCGGTCACCGGCGACGCCGAGGTCGGCCAGGCGCTGGTGACCGACCCGGGCGTGGACATGGTGAGCGTCACCGGCTCGACCGGCACCGGCCGGGCGGTCATGACCGGCGCGGCGGCCACGCTCAAGCGGGTGCACCTCGAACTCGGCGGCAAGGCGCCCGCCCTGGTCTTCCAGGACGCCGACCTGGCCGAGATGGCCCGCGGCGTGGCCATGGGCGCCACGTACAACACCGGCCAGGACTGCACCGCGGCCACCCGCGTGTACGTGGCCCGCGAGATCTACGACGACGCCGTCGAGGCCATCCGGGCGACGCTCGCCGAGATCACCGTGGGCGACCCCTGGGACCCGGCGACGGACATCGGCCCGCTGATCTCGGCCGCCCACCGCGAGCGCGTGCACGGCTTCGTCTCACGCTCGGGCGGGCGGATCGTGCATGGCGGCGCGCCCGTCGAGGGGCCCGGGTTCTTCTACCCGCCCACGCTTGTGACCGATGTCGCACAGGAGAGCGAGATCGTCCAGGGAGAACTTTTCGGACCGGTCCTTGTGGCACTGCCGTTCGACGGCGAGGACGAGGCCGTCCGGCTGGCCAACGACACCCCGTACGGGCTCGCCTCGTCGGTGTGGTCGCGCGACGTCGCGCGGGCGATGCGCGTGTCCCACCGGCTGGACGTGGGCGTGACCTGGGTGAACGATCATCTCCCGATCGCCAGCGAGGCGCCGCACGGCGGCGTGAAGGGCAGCGGGTTCGGTAAGGACATGAGCCAGGAGGCGGTGCAGGAGTATTCGGTGACCCGTCACCTGATGGTCAAGCACGCGGCACCCGTGGAGCGGGATTCGTTCCGGCCCGCCTGAAAACGTGTACGGCGATATGTCGCCCAAAGTGTCGCTTTGGGTGCATTTAGTGGGAAATGTACGGTTGGCCGTCTGGTACGGACTGTGTTCCAATTACCCAGCCGGACAGAATCCCATGCGCCACACGCGTGTCTGATTTTCTTTCGAGCACGTACCGGCGAGAGGTAGCGAGAGTCAGTGAGGACGGAAAACCCCAGGCACACGAGGTCAGGGGAGTACACAGGCGGAAGGTTCCGGCTGGGGAACTGGCGTGTGCGCTCAAGGCTGATCGCGCTGATCCTCATCCCCACCATCGTGGGCGTGCTCCTCGCGGGTGTGCAGCTCGCCAACGCGATCGGGACGAGCTCCGAGTACCGCCGGCTGACCCAGGTCGCCGAGCTGGTGCAGCGCATCGGCGGACTCAACCACGAGCTGGCCAAGGAACGCACGCTCACCGCGTGGTACGTCACCGACCAGTCGAAGTCCGGACGGTTCGTCCAGCTCAAGACCCAGCGCGCGGCCGTCGACGCGGCCAAGAAGCGGGTGCTGGCCTCGGCGAACGCCATCGACGCCGCGCACTCGGCCCGTATCCGCGAGGGCGTGGAGAACATGCGCCGGTGGCTGGCCGGCCTCGACAGCCTCCGGGCGTCGATGGTGGCCGACGGCGCGCCCTCGCGAGCCGCGATCACCACGTACACGACGATGATCGGCGTCTTCTCCGGCATCCTGGGCGACCTGGGCGACGGCGTGAACGACGACGACCTCCAGGGTGACGTGGCCGCCCTCGGCTCGCTGGAGCGGGTCAAGGAAGAAGTCTCCAGGCAGCAGACCATTCTCATGATCGCGCTCCTTGAGCGTAAGCTCGACTACGACGATCCGTCGGAGTTGCTCGGCTCGTGGAGCCGCCAGCAGGCCGAGCTCGCCGCCTTCGAGCGGGAGGCCGACCCGGCCGACCTGAAGGCGTACCAGAAGGGCATGCGCGGCTCGGACATCGACCGCGCCGACGCGATGCGGCAACGCGCCCTGGCCCAGATCCGTGAGTACAACCAGATCAAGGATCTCGACGTCACCTCCGCCCGCGACCTGAGCCGCTGGTACGACAGCACCACGCTGGCCGGCAACGCCATGCGCAAGGTCGAGGACTCCCTGGCCACCAAGATCGTGACCAGGGCCCGTGAGCTGAGCGACACCGAGCAGCGCAACGCCATCATCAGCGGCGCGACCATCCTCGTCCTGCTGCTGCTCGTCCTGATCATCACCACCCGGGTGGCCGGTTCGCTGGTCCGCCCGCTGCGCCGGCTGCGCGCCGAGGCGCTCCAGGTGGCCACCACCCGGCTGCCCGAGACCGTCCGCATCCTGCGCGAGTCCGGTGAGGGCGCGCAGGTGCCCGAGGTGCCCTCGGTCGGCGTCAACACCCGTGACGAGATCGGTGAAGTGGCCCGGGCCTTCGACGAGGTCCACCGCGAGGCGCTCCGGCTGGCCGGTGACGAGGCCAAGCTGCGCGCCAACGTCAACGCCATGTTCGTCAACCTCTCCCGCCGCAGCCAGACGCTGGTCGAACGGCAGCTCCAGCTCATCGAGGGCCTGGAGCAGGGCGAGGAGGACGAGCAGCGGCTCGCGAACCTGTTCCGCCTCGACCACCTGGCCACCCGCATGCGCCGCAACAGCGAGAACCTCCTGGTCCTCGCCGGCCAGGAGGCCGCGCGCAAGTGGAGCGAGCCGGTGCCGCTGGTCGACATCGCCCGCGCCTCGCTGTCGGAGGTCGAGAACTACGAGCGGGTCCAGATCAAGATCCCGTCCGGCACGCTGATCGTCGGCCCGGCCGTCACCGACGCCGTCCACCTGCTCGCCGAGCTGATCGAGAACGCGATCTCCTTCTCGCCCCGCGAGAGCAAGGTCGAGGTCAGCAGCGTGGCCGCCGACGGCGGCGTCATGATCTCCATCAACGACCTGGGCATCGGCATGAGCCCCGAAGAGCTCGCCGAGGCCAACTGGCGCCTGGCCAACCCGCCCGTCGTGGACGTCGGCGTCTCCCGCCGCATGGGCCTGTTCGTGGTCGGCCGCCTGGCGCTGCGCCACGGCATCCGCGTCCAGCTCAGCATGCGGGAGACCGGCGGCCTGAGCGCGCTGGTGATGATGCCCGACATGCTCATCAGCGGCGGCGCAGGCATGCCGCAGCAGGCCGGCAGCCAGTACGAGGCGTTCACCACGTTCGACCCGAGCCAGTTCGGCGTGCCCGCCCAGCCCGACGAGGCGAGCCAGAACGGCGGCCACGCCTCCGCGCCGGCCTCGGCCGACCGGGTGCTGGACACGCAGTGGCCGGGCTCGCTGCCCGCGCCGGGCACCGGCAACTGGCCGTCCTTCGCCGACGAGTCCGCGCAGGAGGAGACCCGCTGGGGATCCTTCGGCGAGGAGCCCGGCCGGGACGAGCCGCGCTGGCCCTCGTTCGCCGAGGACCCCAAGCCGTCCTTCGGCGACGAGCCCAAGCCCTTCTTCGCCGACGAGCCCAAGCCGTTCTACTCCGACGAGCCCAAGCCGTTCTTCGCGGAGGAGCCGCCGGCGGCCCAGCCCGAGCCGCAGCCGCAGGCCCAGTCCCCGTGGGGCGAGCAGCGCTGGCCCTCCTTCGCCGAGCAGCCGCCGCCGATGCAGGACGACGAGCCCCGCTGGCCGTCCTTCGCCACCGAGCCGCCGCAGGCCGGGAAGGAGGAGCCCCGCTGGTCCTCCTTCGGCTCGCCGTCCTTCGGCGACACCTCGCTCGGCCAGTCGGCCTTCGGCGAGGAGCCGCGGCGGTCCCTGTTCGAGTCGGTCGACCGGCCGAGCCCCCCGCCGTACGGCGAGGAGCCCTACCGCTCGGCGTTCGGCGACCTCCAGGGGTTCGGCGCGGAGGAGCCCAAGCCCGCCGACCAGTACGAGCAGAGCAGTCCGGGCGCCTTCGGCCCGTTCGGCCAGGGCGACTACTCCTCGCAGGACATGACCGGCCCGCTCCCCGTGGTGCGCACCTCGCCCCTGGAGGAGCAGGGCGAGGAGTTCCTGCCGATCTTCTCGTCCGTCGGCTCGGACTGGTTCCGCAGGCCCGACCCCGAGCAGCTGCGCCAGGACCAGGAGTCCGAGCACGAGATCACCGCCGTGCACCCGGCCGTGCCCGCCGAGCCCCCGGCGTCCGCGCCGCCCGCGGCGCCGCCCGCCGCCCCGGCGACCGGCCGGTCCGGGCTGCCGCAGCGCAAGCCCGGCCAGTCCGGCGCCGGCGCGTCGTGGTCCTCGCCCGCCGACTCGGGTTTCCAGGCGGCCCAGGCCGCGGCGCAGCCCGCCCAGTCCGGCATCACGGCCTCGGGCCTGCCGCGCCGCGTGCCCAAGGCCAACCTCGTGCCCGGTACGGCCAGTCTCGCCGAGCCGCAGCCCACGTCACCGCCGCCGCAGATCTCGCCCGAGCGGTTGCGCAGCAGGCTCTCCAGCTTCCAGCAGGGAGTGCGGCAAGGCCGCGCGTTCACCCGCGGAGAAGAGAATGAGGAGGACAAATGAGAGAGATGAGCCAGGGAGCGCGTGGCATCAGCTGGCTGATCACCGACTTCGTGAACAACGTGCCAGGCGTCGCGCACACCGTCGTGGTGTCGTCCGACGGCCTGCCGCTGGCCTTCTCGGAGGGTTTCCCCAAGGACCGGGCCGACCAGCTCGCCGCGGTCGCCTCGGGTGTGATCAGTTTGACGCAGGGCGCCGCGCGGGTCTTCGAGGGCGGCATGGTGACCCAGACCGTCATCGAGATGCAGCGCGGGCTCTTGATGATCATGTCCATCAGCGACGGGTCCTGTCTGGCCGTCCTCGCGGCTCCCGACTGTGACATGGGCCTCGTGGCGTACCAGATGACGCTGCTGGTCGAGCGGGCAGGTCAGGTGCTCACCCCGGCCGTACGCGCTGAGCTGCAAGCGGCCCGCCCCCGCTAGCGGGCGGTGACAGGAGATCATGGTGTCAGGTCAGGGTTGGGCTGGTGATAGCACTCCGCCGCATCCGGCGGCCCCTCGTCCGCAGAAGCCGAGCTCCCTGGTACGGCCCTATGCCGTAACCGGGGGGCGCACCGCGCCGCGGATGAAGTTCGCCATGGAGGCTTTGGTGTCCTCCGTGACGTCGGAATACCAAGACATTTCCCTACTGAGTCCGGAGTATCAGGCGATCATTCAGCTGACCCGGAACGTCCGGTCGGTTGCCGAGATCTCCGCCCTTTTACGCCAGCCCCTTGGTGTGGTCCGGGTGCTGATCGCCGACATGGCGTCGGAGGGCCTGATCCGCGTGCACCAGCCTGCGCTGGACGCGGGAAAGCCGGACCTCAACTTGCTCGAAAGGGTGCTCAGTGGACTTCGCAGGCTCTAGCCCCGGTCTGACCTCGACGAAGATCGTCGTGGCCGGGGGCTTCGGCGTGGGGAAGACGACGTTCGTGGGAGCGGTCTCGGAGATCCTGCCGCTCACCACGGAAGCGGTCATGACGGACGCATCGGCACACGTCGACGACGTCTCGCTCACGCCGAACAAGACGACCACCACCGTGGCGATGGACTTCGGACGTGTGTCGCTGGATCGCGATCTGATCCTTTACCTGTTCGGCACCCCCGGACAGCACCGCTTCTGGTTCATGTGGGACGACCTCGTACGCGGTGCGATCGGCGCCGTCGTCCTGGTGGACACGCGCCGTCTCGCGGACAGTTTCCCCGCGATCGACTACTTCGAAGAGGCCAAGCTGCCCTTCGTGATCGGCATCAACGGCTGGGACGGTCAGTTCGCCCACGCGGAGGACGAGATCAGGGAGGCCCTGTCCGTCGGCGGGCACATCCCGATCATCCGCCTCGACGCCCGTCAGCGCGACACGGTGAAATCCACCCTGATCACGCTGGTGGAGCACGCGCTCACCCGCCACTCGCACACGCCGGTATAGACGCGAGCCCCGGGCGCGCGCCCATCGATCCGCGCGCGCCCCGGAGGGTCGGGCGGCGGGCTCAGGCGACGGAGTCGGAAGTGGACTCGGCGGCGGGCTCGGCGTCCGGGTCGGAAGGCGCATCGGCGTCGGGCTCGGCGACAGGGTCGGCTGCGGTGGCGTGGCCGCGCACCAGGCGGCCGACCTCGGCGCGCAGGTGGACGAAGTCGGGGTGCTCGCGGGTGGTGATCTGGTCGCGCGGGCCGGGCAGGTCGACCTTGAGGTCGCCGACCACGTGCGCGGGCGCCTTCGACAACACCACGACGCGGTCGCCGACGTAGACGCTCTCGTCGATGTCGTGCGTGATGAGCACGATCGTCATCTGGTGGTGGCCGCGCACCTTCAGCACCAGGTCTTCGAGGTCTTCGCGGGTCTGGGCGTCGACCGAGCCGAACGGCTCGTCCATGAGCATGAGCGAGGGCCGGTAGGCCAGCGCCCGCGCGATCGCCACCCGCTGCTGCATGCCGCCCGAGAGCTGGAACGGGTACTTCTTCTCGGCGCCCTGGAGCCCGACCGACTCCAGCGCCTCCTGGGCGGCCTCGCGGCGCTGCCGCTTGTCCATGCCCCGGCGGCGCAGCGGCAGGGCCACGTTGTCGGCCACCGACATCCACGGGAACAGCGAGCGGCTGTAGTCCTGGAAGACCACCGCAAGGTTGTCCGGCGTCTGCCGCACGAGCTCGCCCTCGACCCTGACCTCCCCGCCCGTCGGCCTGATCAGCCCGGCGATGGAGCGCAGCAGGGTGGACTTCCCCGCGCCCGACGGCCCGACGATGCACAGCAGCTCGCCCGCGGCGACGCTCAGGTTCAGCCCTTCGATGGCGTGGTGAGCGTTGGGGCCACCGCCGCCGTAGACGTGGGAGAGGTTCTCTATCTCGAGCATGGATGTCCTAGGGGGCGAGGCCCCGAGCGGAGGACCGACTCGGGAAGCCGGAAATGTCGGTATGGCTCTTCGGTGTCGGATCTTACCCTTGAGTCTTCACGGCTGTCATGGGATGACCACGCTCCACGACCCCCGCTCGTTCAGCGCCCGGACGTCGGCGTCGGAGATGCGCCGCTGCGCCCCGGCCATGGCGGCCAGCTCGGCCTCCGTCAGCACGTCGGCGATGTCGGCGAACCCGTCGGGCGCGCGTTCGGTCACCAGCGCGATCGTATCCTCGATCGGCAGCGCCCGATGGGCCAGCACCAGCGCCGACGTGGGCGGACGCCGTTCCTCCTCGTACGCCTTGAGCGCCGTGACCGGGTCGCCGGACGTCGCCAGGCACCGGGCCAGCACCCGGGCGTCGAGCACGGCCTGCGAGCCGCCGTTCGAGCCGATCGGGTACATGGGGTGGGCGGCGTCGCCCAGCAGCGTCACCCGGCCCTCGCCCCAGACGGGCAGCGGCTCCCGGTCCACCATCGGGTACTCCAGGATGCGGGCCGAGCCCGACAACAACCCCTGGACGTCCACCGGACGGTACCGCCAGTCCGCGAAGTGGGCGGACACCTCCTCCAGCCGGCCCTCGCGCGACCAGTCGGCCTCCGCGACGACGCCTGGCTCGGCCACCTTGACCTCGGCCACCCAGTTGACCAGCCGGGGATTTCCGGCCGAGATGTGATACGTCACGAGCTTCCCGGCCCGGTTGGAGCCGCCCACCAGCACCGTGGCGCCGTCCAGGACGGGATCGGTCTCGGCCACCCCGCGCCACATCCGGATGCCCGCCCACAGCAGGGGATCGCCCGACGGGTGCAGCAGCGCCCGTACCGTGGACTGCACGCCGTCCGCGCCGACGAGCACGTCCACCCGTTCCTCCAGGAGCTCGCCGCCCTGCCGGAGCCGGACGAGGACCTCCTTGCCGTCCTGTTCGAAGCCCTCCAGGCGGACGCCCGTCCGCACCGGGCCGACCCGTTCCTCGACCGCGGCCAGCAGCGCCATCTGCAACTCGCCCCGGTGGATGCTGTACTGCGGCCAGCGGTAGCCGGCCGACCGGCCGCGCGGCAGCGCCAGGATCACGTTGCCGTGCCGGTCGGCGAAGGTCATGAAGCTCGTCTCCACGCCCAGCGCGGCCAGCTCGCCGGCCAGCCCGAGCTCGGTCAGCTCCCGTACGGCGTGCGGTTGCAGGTTGATCCCGACGCCGAGCGGCCTCAGCGCGGCGGCCGCCTCCACGACCACGCACTCCAGCCCGGCCGCCGCCAGGCTGAGCGCCGTGGTGAGCCCGCCGATGCCGCCGCCCACGACCATCGTCCGCACGTCGCCCCCAGTGGTCTCGATCCGATCACCCGTGTCCCCTGACGGGGAACATGACGCTAAGTTTCTCTCTCTTTGCAGGCTGAAGAACAGGTTTGTCCCACTAATCTCGTTCTCATCTGGTGTGAGGTGTGTGATGCGCGGATTCAGTGACGGGGAGTTCGCCTACCTGCTCGCGCACGACCTGGCGCGGCTGGCCACGGCGGGAGCCGGGGGAACGCCGCACGTCGTTCCCGTGCGGATCCATCTCCAGCCGGACCGCGGCATGATCGCGGTCGGCTCCCGCATGCTGCCCGAGGGCGTGCGTCCCCGGCGGTACCGCGCCGACGTCAGGAGCAACCCCGAGGTGTCGCTCGTCGTGGACGACTTCACTGAGGAGGGGCCGCGCGGAGTCCTGGTCCAGGGGGTCGGGCGGGTGCACTCCACAGGCGGCGAACGGCTGAAACCCGGGTACGAGCCCGTATGGGTGGAGATCATGCCGCTCTCCGTCGCGTCGTGGGGCATCGACTCGGGCGCCTACGAACCGCCGCGCAGCCGCCCGGTCGCCGCCGGCACGTTCACTGCCCCGTGAGCCGATGCGCGCCGAGGTGCCAGGCCAGCACCCGCCGCTCGGCCACCAGGAACAGCTCGTTGAGCAGGTAACCCAGCACGCCGAGCAGCACGATCCCGGCCCACATCGCGGGCAGGTCGAACGTCGAGTACGCGGTGGTGAGCTGGAACCCGATGCCGTTGGACGCTCCCGGCAGCAGCTCGGCGAAGACCATCACGATCAGCGACAGGGACAGCGCCAGCCGCAGCCCGGCGAACATCTTCGGCAGCGCCGACGGCAGCACGACCCGCAGCAGGCGCTCCGTCCGCGACAGCCGGAACACCCGCCCGGTGTCCAGGTGCAGCGGATCGACCGCCCGCGCGCCGTCGGCCGTGTTGAGCAGCACCGGCCACACGACGCTGAACACGATGAACGCGAGCTGCATGCGCAGCCCGAACCCGAACACCACCAGGAACACGGTGACCAGCGCGGGCGGCGGGATCGCGCGCAGGAACTGCAGCACGCCGTCGAGGTAGTCGTAGACCCGCGCCGACAACCCGAACGCCAGCCCGAGCAGCACCCCGGCCACGCCCCCGCCCGCGAACCCGGCGGCCATCCTGCCCAGGCTCGGCAGGACGTTGTCCACGGCCTCGCCGGTCAGGAACAGGCTGCCGGGTGGCCCGGAGAACCACATCTGGTGCATCCGGCCCACGATCGTCGTCGGCGGCGGGAAGAACGCGCTGCCCGCCAGCCGCGTGCCCGCCTCCCACCCCAGGACGAGCACGACCAGCACGACCACCCGGAACACCGTGCCGCGCGTGCCGTTGCGCGCCCCCGGCTCGCGCGTGCCATTGCGCGCCGCTGTCCCGCGGCGGGCCCTGGTCACGCGCCCTCCGTCAGCCGCGCGTGGTGCCAGCGGAAGGCGCGCCGCTCGGCGGCCACCAGCAGGGCGTTGACCAGCACGCCGAACAGCCCCACCCAGAAGACCCCGGCCAGGATGTCGGTCATCCTGGCCGGCACCGCGATCCCGGCGAAGAAGATGAACACGCCGATGCCCTCCCCGCGCCCGGCCACGATCTCGGTGCTGACGGTCAGGATGAGCGCCACCGACGCCGCCAGCCGCACGCCCGTCGTGATGAACGGCGCCGCCGACGGCAGGCTGACCCGCAGCAGCACCGACAGCGGGCCGAAGCCGTAGGAGCGCAGGGTCTCCTTGGCGACGGGGTCGACGCCGCGCAGGCCGTACATGGTGTTGTAGAGGATGGGCCACATGGCGGCGTAGAGCACGAGTGTGACGCGGAGCTGCAGGCCGGTGCCGATGACGAGCGCGACCAGCGGGATCAGCGCCACCGACGGGATCGGCCGCAGGAACTCCACCACCGAACGCGTGGCGGCGTCGATCACCGGCACGCTGCCGAGCAGCAGGCCGAGCGGCACCGCGACCAGCACCGCGAGGCCCAGCCCGATGGCCCAGGCGAGCAGGCTGGTCAGGGCGTGGTCGCGGAAGGCGCGATCGGCGAGCAGCGCGGCGCCGCGCCCGACGATCCGCGTGGCCGGCGGCAGCACCTCGGCGTCCACCAGCCCCGACCGGCTCAGCAGCTCGACGAGGACGGCGAAGCCCGCCGCCCCCGCCGCCCGGCGCGACCACCGCGTGGCGGCGCCGGCCGGACGGCGGATGACGGTGCGGACTCCGGTGCCCGTCGTGGTGGTGCTCACCCCGACGTCGTCGGCGACATCAACGCCTTGACGTCGATCTCCTTGCCCAGCCACTTGGCCTCCCACATCCAGTCGGCCACGCGTTGCAGCCGTACCGGGTTGTCGGAGCTGGAGAAGTAGGGGAAGGTGACCGTCGCCGCCGTGGACGCGTCGATCTGCGTGAAGTTCGGCAGCACCTTGGCCACCACCTCACGGTTGTTCTCCATCAGCTTGGCCGCGTTGTGGATGGCCCGCTGGAAGGCCGCCGCCGTCTTCGGGTTCTTGTCGTACCAGTCCTGGGTGCTGATGTATCCCGAGATCGGGAACTCCGCCGCCGGCCCGGAGGCGGGGTCGAGGATCTTGCGGGCGCCCATCTGCGACGTCGCCGCGGTGACCAGCGGCTCGCCCAGGTAGGCGGCGTCGATCTGGCCGTTCTTCCACGAGGCCATGATGTTCTGGAAGGTCACGGGGACGTACTTGATCGTGGCCGGGTCGATGTTGTTGGCCTTGAGCACCTGGGTGAGCGCGAGCTCCTGGAAGTTGTGCAGGACGTTGACGTTGATCGTCTTGCCCGCGAGGTCCTTCGGCGTCTTGATGGGGGAGTTGGGCAGCGCCATGATGCTGAGCGAGTCGGGGGCGGCCCGCGAGCCCTCGGCGAGCACATGGATCTTGATCGCCCCCTTGTCATGCGCTTGGAACATCGACACGTAGTTGCCGAACATGGCGTCGATCTCGCCGTTGACCAGCATGGGGATCGCCTCAGGGGCGGCCTGGACGACCTGCGGGGTGACGTCGAGCCCCTCTTGCTCGAAGAGCTTCTGGTCGATGGCGACGTAGATGGCGGCACTGTCGATGGCGGGCAGAGTGGCGATCTTGAGCTTCGTCTTCTCCAAGGCGCCGCCGCCGCCGTTCGCGGAGGCGGAGGGCGGGGCGCCGGCGGTGGTTGAGCCGCCGGTGCTGCACGCTACGGCGCCTAAAGTCACGGCGAACCCGATGATGGCGGCCTTGGCGGAGCGGCCAAGCCTCATGTCAGGGACTCCCTTCAAGACATCGAGCCGGGGGGACCGGGTGGCTGAACTGCCCCCGGGGCTGAGTGCCTGACGAACAAGCAGGAATCGACCGTAGCACCACATTGGCAGTCATTATCAAGAAAATGACTCCTGTGGTTGCAATGTCCGTTTGCCGCTCTATCGTTAAAAGAGGCGTGAGATGACTTTGTCCGTTTTGTGAAAGAGGGTGGCGCCCGGGGCGTCTGTTACTACTGGGACTGACTGATATGGATCGTTCCGCGGGCGGAAGGGGGCTTGCGGAACACGTTTCGGCTGCCCGTTTTTGCAGGTAAACGGCGGTCTACCAATTTTGTCACAATATTTGGACAATCCGGGATATAAGCCTCAGATGGGCACTATAGGTGGTTGGTCCTGACCGGTACCTGTGCTCAAATGGCCCTCATCTCGATTGTACATATTGCCCCACGTGCATTTACCTGCATGGTCTTCGAGAATTCCCCTCCGGGGCGAGAGGTTGCGAGGCAAGTGAGAACGCAGAGCGCTGAAGCTTCCGCTGACCGCGAGCCGCACGGGCGCCAGAAGCGACGGCTGCCCAAACCAGCTTCTAACAGGTTCGGATTGGGTAATTGGCACGTGAGATCGCGCCTTGTGGCGTTGATCGTCGTGCCCACGGCCGTCGCGGTGGGCCTGGGCGGGCTGAACGTGATCACCTCCCTCAGGGACGCCGACACGTACCAGACACTCAGAGAGGTCGCCGAGCTCAGCGAGCAGCTCGGCGCCGTCACGCACGAACTGGCCTTCGAGCGGGACGAGACCGCCCTCTACATCGCGCAAGGCCGTCCGGAGAGTCGCGCGGCCCAGCTCCGCACCACCTACAGCGGGGTCGACAACCTCATCGACGAGGCCAAGGTGCGGGCCGGCGCCCTCACCGACACCCACGCCGATTCCGTACGCCCGGTGCTGCGCCGCCTGGAGGAGATCCAGACCCTGCGCGACACCGCCGTCAAGGGCAAGATCCAGCCCTTGCCGATGATCCAGAAGTACTCCCAGATCATCTCCACCCTCCTGCAGTTCCACGACCAGGTGGGCCAGGTCGCCGTGGACGACGACATCTCCCACAGCGCCAGCTCCATGGCCGCCATCGCGCGCGCGAAGGAGCAGGCGTCCAAACAGCGGGGCATCCTGGCCAGCGCCCTGGACAAGAAGAGCTTCGACAGCGGCGAGCTCGACGCACTCTCCGACGCCAAGGCGCGCGAGGAGAGCGAGGAGACCCTGTTCGCCACCCTCGCCAGCCTCGACCAGCTTGAGCTCTACCGCGACACCGTCGTGGGCAGGGACGTCGACCAGACCGACCTGTTCCGGCTGCGGGCCATGGCCCAGTCCGTCGAGGCCAAGCCCCTGAGCATCGGCGTACGTCCGGACAAGGACGTCGGCACCTGGTTCGACGTCAGCACCGGCAAGATCGACGCCCTGCGCAGCGTGGAGAAGTCGCTGGCCTCCTCGGTCATCCTGCGGGCCCGCGCCCTGGAGGAGGGGGCCAACCGCTCGGCGCTGATCTCCGGCGTGCTCATCATGATCCTGCTGATCGTGGTGCTGATCATCATCACCTTCATCGCCCGCTCGCTCATCAGACCGCTGCGCAGGCTGCGCGGCGAGGCCCTGGACATCGCCGGGAAACGCCTGCCGGAGACCGTGCGGCAGCTCCGCGAGGCGGGTGACGGCAAGGTCGGGCCCGTCCCGCCGATCGGGGTGGACACCCACGACGAGATCGGCGAGGTGGCGCGCGCCTTCGACGAGGTCCACCGCGAGGCGGTGCGGCTGGCCGGCGAGGAGGCGCGACTGCGCTCGAACGTCAACGCGATGTTCGTGAACCTGTCGCGCCGCAGCCAGACGCTGGTCGAGCGGCAGATCACCTTGATCGACGGCCTGGAGCAGGGCGAGCAGGACGAGCAGCGGCTCGGCAACCTGTTCAAGCTGGACCACCTGGCCACCCGCATGCGGCGCAACAGCGAGAACCTGCTGGTCCTGGCCGGTCAGGACCCGCCGCGTCGCTGGAGCCAGCCGGTCAAGCTGGTCGACGTGGCCCGCGCCTCCCTGTCGGAGGTCGAGAGCTACGAACGCGTCGTGCTCCAGGTGCCCGACGGCGTGTCGGTGGCCGGACAGGCCGTCAACGACGTCATCCACCTGCTGGCCGAGCTGGTGGAGAACGCGCTGTCGTTCTCTCCGCGAGAGACGCGGGTGGCGGTGTCGGGCAGCAGGATCGACGGCGGCGGCGTGATGTTGTCGATCACCGACTCCGGCATCGGCATGACCCCCGAAGAACTGGCCCAGGCCAACGACCGGCTCACCGACTCGCCCAGCGTCGACGTGTCGGTCTCGCGGCGGATGGGCCTGTTCGTGGTCGCCAGGCTGGCCCACCGGCACGGCATCAGGGTGCAGCTCCGCCCGCACAACTCCGGCGGGCTGACCGCCATGGTGCTCGTCCCGGAGAACATGCTGGGCACGCAGGCGCCGGGCTTCGCCGGCATGCAGCCGCCGGCGCTCGCCGAGAGCACGTCCGGGAACGAGCCGTACGTGGGGCCGCACGCGGCGCCGCCGGCCACCGACTGGCCGCCGGTCTCGGCCCCGCCCGAGCCCGACTGGCCCGCGATCGCCCCCTCCGCCGGGGCCGACTGGCCGCCCGCGCCGCCCGCGCCGGTGTCCGACTGGCCGCAGACGCCGCTCACGCCGGTGTCCGACTGGCCGCAGGCGCCGCCGCCCGCCGGACAGGACTGGCCGCGGCCCACCTATCAGATGGGGCCGGCGCACCCGTCGTACCCGTCGAACCCGGAGGCGGGGGGCAACTGGCCGCAGTGGCCGTCCGACGGCTGGCCCTCCGACGCGCACGGCGGCGGTTTCGACAGCCACGACATCTGGTCGCCGCCGCGCCACAACGGCGACCGCGGGTTGTCCAAACGTCCCGCGGCCGAGCCGCCGCCACCCTGGAAGCCGGACGGCCTCCAGCGGCCCCGGCCCGACTTCCCCGAGACCGAGTCGGCGGCCACCGGCCCGATCCCGCCCGTGCCGCCCGCCTCCGCGGGGGACGACTACCTGCCGATCTTCGCCGCCGTCGAGTCGGCCTGGTTCGGGCGCGACGAGGGCGGCTGGGGCTCGACGAAGGCCGACGCCGGCTGGACCGCGGCCGAGGCCGTGGCCGAACCGGCCCGCGACGGCACGACCGCGGCCGGCCTGCCCAAACGGGTGCCCAAGGCCAACCTGGTGCCGGGCTCGGCCGACACCTCCGCCTCGCCCAAGGGCGTGCTGCCGATGCCCTCGGTCTCGCCGGACCGGGTGCGGAACAGGTTGTCCAGCTTCCAGCAGGGCTTCCGGGCGGCCCGCGACGACATCACCGGGGGCAAGGCGTTCCAGCCCGGCCCCCGCGGCTCCTACAACGGTGAACCCCACAACGGTGAAAGAGAGGAGGGCGCATGAACGACCTGAGCCACGCGGCGCGCGGAGTCGACTGGTTGATCACCGACTTCGTCAGCACGGTCCCCGGTGTGGCACATGCGGTGGTCGTCTCGTCCGACGGGTTGCCGCTTGCGGCCTCGTCGGGTTTTCCGGCTGACCGGGCGGATCAGCTGGCTGCGATCGCGTCGGGGCTGGTGAGCTTGACGCAGGGTGCGGCCAGGGTGTTCGAGGGTGGTGCGGTCAATCAGACGATCGTGGAGATGCAGCGCGGGCTGATGCTGATCATGTCGATCAGTGATGGTTCGTGTCTCGCGGTGCTGGCGGCCCCTGACTGTGACATGGGGCTGGTGGCGTACCAGATGACGTTGATGGTGGATCGCGCCGGTCAGGTGTTGACTCCGGCGGTGCGTGCGGAGCTGCGCGCCAGCCAGACCAGGTGATGTAGGTGACGGACCAGAGATGGAACAGCGGCGGCTGGGCGCCTCCGCCCAAGCCACAGCCCCAGTCGCAGCTGCACCCCGACCCCGCCTCACCCGTCCGCCCGTACGCGGTGACGGGTGGGCGGACGGCGCCCAGGGTCAAACTGGCGATGGAGGCCCTGGTGTCCTCGGCGACCGCCGAGCACCGGGAGTTCTCGCACATCACGCCGGAGTATCAGGCGATCAGCCAGCTGTGCAGGCAGGTCCGGTCGGTGGCCGAGGTGTCGGCGCTGCTGCGGATCCCGCTGGGCGTGGTGCGTGTTCTGATCGCCGACATGGCGGCCGAAGGTCTGGTCCGCGTGCATCAGCCACAGCTGGACGCCGGTAGGCCGGACGTTAATCTGCTCGAAAGGGTGCTCAGTGGACTTCGCAGGCTCTAGCCCCGGCTTGACTTCAACGAAGATCGTGGTGGCCGGCGGTTTCGGGGTGGGCAAGACGACGTTCGTCGGCGCGGTCTCGGAGATCATGCCGTTGACCACGGAGGCGGTGATGACCGACGCCTCCGCGGGGATCGACGACCTGGGCATGACGCCGCTGAAGTCGACCACCACCGTGGCGATGGACTTCGGCCGCGTCTCGCTCGACCGCGACCTGATCCTCTATCTGTTCGGCACGCCGGGCCAGCACCGGTTCTGGTTCATGTGGGACGACCTGGTGCGCGGCGCGATCGGCGCGGTCGTGCTGGTGGACACCCGCCGCCTGGCCGACAGTTTTCCCGCGATCGACTACTTCGAGGAGGCGCAACTGCCGTTCGTGGTGGGCGTCAACGGCTGGGACGGCCAGTACCCGCACAGCGACGCCGAGGTGCGCGACGCCCTCACGCTGGCCCCCCACATCCCCCTCGTACGGCTGGACGCGCGCTCCAAGGACTCGGTCAAGAGCGCTCTGATCCATCTGGTCGAGCACGCCCTGTCGATCAGGATGGCGGTGCCGGGCTGGAGCGGCGGCGGCTGATCAGGCCCGCCGCCGCCCTTCCGCTCAGCGGGGCCGGGCCTCGATGAGGCTGGCTCCCGAGCCCAGCTCGACGACCTCGGCCAGGTGCAGGTCCGCCCGGTCGAGCAGCGCCCGGTACTCCTCACGGCTGCGCTCGGTGCCGCCGTCGAAGATCGCCAGCATCCGCATGTCGATGTCCTTGCCCAGGTGCGGCGCCTCGTCGTCGGGCAACGCCACCTCCAGCACCAGGACGCGGCCGTCGGGGTTCATCGCCCGGCGGACGTTGCGCAGGATCGTGACCGCGTCCTCGTCGTCCCAGTTGTGCAGGACGCTGGCCAGCAGGTAGACGTCGCCGCCGGCCGGGACCTCGGCGAAGAAGTCGCCGGTGACGACCTCGCTCCGCTCACCCAGCCCCTCGGCGGCCAGCAGCTCCCTGGCCCGGCCGGCCACGTGCTCCAGGTCGAACAGGATGCCGCGCATGTCCGGGTTGGCGTGCAGGACGGTGGCCAGGATGTGGCCCTTGCCGCCGGCCACGTCCACCATGGTCGCGGTGGCGGGGAAGTCGTACCGCTTGGCCAGGCCCTCGGTGAAGGGGATGGCGCGGGCGGTCATGTAGTCGTCGAACAGCTTGCCCGCTTCCGGGTTCGCCGCCAGGTACTCGTACAGGTGGCCGTAGCGGGCGACGAAGGCCGAGCCGCCGTCGCGCACGGTGGCGGGCAGGTTGCCCATGGCGTGCCAGAAGCCCTCCTCGCCGAGCATGCGGACCGACGAGCGCACCGAGTCCGGGACGTCCGAGCGCAGCGCCGTGCCGCGCTCGGTCAGGTCGTAGACGTCCGGCCCGGCACCGCGGACGACGCCCATCCCGGCCAGCTCCCGCAGGACGCGGCGCAGCCGCGGGGCGTCGGCGTCGCAGCGGGCGGCCAGGTCGGTGGTGCTGAGGGGACCGTGGGCGAGATGGTCGGCCAGGCCGAGCTCCGCCATGGTGAGCAGAGCGGCGAAGCGCGAGATGTCGGCCACGGCCCCCCAAAGGAGGTCATCCGAGTGGGACATGGGGTCCTTCCCGATAAGTCAGACGTTGCGGTTGGCCTGCCGGTGCCAGACCAGCAGGCGGTGCTCGGCCAGCACGAACAGCCCGTTCACCAGGTAGCCCAGGATGCCGAGCAGGGCGATCGTCGCCCACACGCCGGGGCCGTCGAAGCTGCGCTGGGCCTGCAGGAGCTGGTAGCCGATGCCGTCCGTGCTGCCGAACAGCTCGGAGATCACCATGAGGATCAGCGCCAGCGACAGGCTCAGCCGCAGCCCGGCGAAGATCTTCGGCGACGCGGCGGGCAGCACGACCACGCGCAGGCGCTGCCCCTTGGACAGCCCGAACACGGTGGCGGTCTCGGTGTAGGTGCGGTCCACGGCCCGGACGCCCTCGATCGTGTTGAGCAGCACCGGCCAGATCACGCCGAACACGATCGTGGCGAGCTGCATGCTCAGCTGCGCGTGCGCGGTTCCGGCGAACAGCGCGACGAACAGCGGCAGCAGCAGCGGCGGCGGGATCGCCCGGCCGAACTCGAACAGCGCGTCCACGTAGTCGGTGGCCGCCTTGGAACGGCCGAGCGCCACGCCGAGCAGCACCCCGAGCAGCGAGGCCAGGATCCAGCCGCTGAACATGCGACCGAGGCTGGGCAGGATGTTGCCGACCGCGTCCTCGGTGAGGAACAGGTGGGAGACGGGCCCGGAGAACCACATCTCGTACATGCTGGTGACGATGGTGACCGGCGGCGGGAAGTCGCTGTCGCCGATGAGCCGCGCCAGCAGCTCCCAGACGACGAGCACGACCGGCACCACCCAGAGCCTGGACAGCCGCCTCACGATTCCGACGCTCCCATCCGGACGCGGTGCCAGCGGAACAGCCGCCGTTCGCCGGCCAGCAGGGCGAGGTTCGCGAACACCCCGAACGCCCCGGCCCAGAACGTCGCCGCCATGATCAGGTCCATCCGGTTGCCGCTGCCCGCCTGGATCGTGTAGACCCCGATCCCGGCCGTGCCGCCGGCCAGCAGCTCGGCGCTGACCGCGAGGACGAGCGCGATGCCGGCCGCGATCCTGATGCCGGTCGCGACGAAGGGGGCGGCGCTCGGCAGGCTGACCCGGCCGAGCACGGCGAGCCGGCCGAAGCCGAAGCTGCGCAGCGACTCCTTGGCCAGCGGGTCCACGTCCCGCATGCCGTACAGGGTGTTGATCAGGATCGGCCACATCGACGCGTAGACGATGACCGAGACCTTCATCAGGCCGTCCACCGGGATCAGCAGGATCGCCAGCGGGATGATCGCCACCGAGGGGATCGGGCGCATGAACTCCAGCAGCGGCCGGATCGCCCGCTCCACCGGCGGCACCGCGCCCAGCAGCACGCCCAGCGGCACGGCCACGACGATGGCGATGAGCAGGCCGAGCGCCCAGTTCGCGAGGGTGGTGGCCAGACCCTCCAGGAACACCGGGTCGGCGAGGAGACGCGCGGCTTCGTACAGGATGACGGAGGGCGCCGGGAAGATCACGCCGTCGCTCAGCGCGAAGCGGATGACCAGCTCACCGGCGATGAGGAACCCCGCGGCGCCGGCGGCGCCGCGGAGCAGACGCGCGGAGTTCATCAGCTTGCAGGGGCGGCGATGACCGACTTCACGTCGATCGGGCTGGTGAGGTACTTGTACTCCAGCATCAGGTCGGCGACCTTCTGCAGACGGTTCTCGTTCAGCTCGCTCGGGTACGTGCCGAGCGTGATCACCGAGGCTGTCTTGGCGTCGATCTTGGTGTACTTCGGCAGCGTCTCCTCGATCGCCTTGCGGTCACTGGAGGCGAGCTGCTGCGCCTTGGCGATGGCCCGCTGGAAGGCGGCCAGCGTCTTGGGGTACTTCTGCACCCAGTCCTCGGTGGCCATCCAGCCGGCGATGGGGAGGTCCTCCGTCTGGCCGGTCATGGTGTCGGCGAGCTTGCGGAAGCCGAAGGCGCTCTGGTTGGCGGTGACGAAGGGCTCGGTCATCCAGCCCGCGTCCGCCTGCCCGGTGTTGAGCGCGTTGCCCTGGTCGGGGAACGGCTTCTCGGCGAAGTTGACGTCCTCCTTGGTGAGGCCGGCGACCTTGAGCTGCGTCTCCACGGCCAGGGTGGCGACGTTGTTGAGGTTGTTGACGTAGACCGTCTTGCCCTTCAGGTCCGCCACCGTCTTGATGGGGGAGTCCTTCGGCACCATGATGTTGAACGTGTTCGGCGCGGCCTGGTACATGTCCGCGACCAGCTTGATCTTCTTGCCCTTGCTCACCGCGAGGAAGGTCGAGACGTAGTTGGTCTGCGAAATGTCGAGGGCGCCGCTCTCGATCTGCGGCAGCGCCGCTGCGCCACCGGTGATGGTCTGCGGCTCGACGGTCAGTCCCTCTTCCTTGAAGAAGCCCTTGGCGTTGGCGAGATAGACCGAGACAGCGTCGGGCACGGGGAGGGCGCCGACCTTGATGGTGGTCTTCTCCAGCCCCTTGCTGTTGGCCGAGGTGTTCGCGGTTTCGCCGCCGCCTCCGCCGCAGCCGGCAAGGGTGAGCGCCAGAGCCACGCCGACGACAATGGCGTGGCCGCGCATGGTGCGTGTCATGGGGGGGTTCTCCTACCAGGGGGAAGTTCCGGAGATCGGCACGGGATGCCGGGCGTGAAGCGTACCGGAGCAGAGTTCGGATCTACAGCGCTATGCCGCGTATATGTAGGTTTATCGCGAAAATATGACAAATCAACGTTATAGATGTAAATCTAGAGATTAAGTATGGTTAGTGGTGATTTGTCCGGATTGGGACGGTGGTTGCGCTCCGTGTGCGATGGCATGCGACGTGAAGGGAGTGCGATGTGGAACGGTTGAAAACGGCTGAAACGTTGGCCTAAGTATGAGGTTTGTGCTCAAATTGGGCCTCGAACTTGCCTGCGATCACTCGTCCGCGTGACGAAGCCGCTGATTCCCCCCTGAAGCAGGCCACGGCGAGAGGTTGCCACCAGTGAGGACAAAAACGACCGGACCCGGTCGTGGCAGGGCTCCGGACGCCCCGGAAAAGGCCGCGGACGGCGAGGTGCAGCAGGCCCACCCGCCCAAGGCGGGCAGCCCGTTCGCGCTGCGCAACTGGCGCGTGCGTACCCGCCTCATCGCCCTCATCGCCATCCCCACGGTCATCGCCGTCATCCTGGGCGCCCTGCGGGTCACGACGTCGATCGCCAGCGCCCAGCAGTACCAGGACATCAGCAGCGTGGGGACCCTGGTCGCACAGCTCGGCGAGCTCTCCCGCGACCTCGGGCTCGAACGCGACCTGGCCACCCGCCACGTCGCCACCAACCGGGGGTCCTCCGACGAGCAGCGGCTGAAGAGCCAGCACGAGATCGTCGACAAGCGCATCGCCAGCACCCTGGACGCGGCGAAGAAGTCGGAAGCGTCCCTGTCCGACCTCGGCAAGAAGGCCCTCGACCACATCCGGGTCCGGCTCAGCCAGATCCCCTCGATGCGCAAGACGGTCGCCGAGACCAAGCTCCCGCCGCTGCCCACCAGCGAGAAGTACTCCGAGGCCATCGCCGAGCTGCTGCAGCTCTACGACGAGCTGGGCCAGGGCTCCACGGACGAGGAGATCATCGCCACCAGCGCGGCCCTGCGCGCCGTCGCCCGCGCCGAGGAGGAGGCGTCCAAGCAGCGTGGCCTCCTGACCAGCGCGCTGATCAGGGGCGCGTTCGAGGAGCCGGAGTACAACGCCTTCCTCGACGCCCGATCCCGCCGCAACAGCGAGCGCGACGCCTTCCGCGCCGTCGCCACGCCCGCGCAGCGCCAGTTCTACGACAACACCGTCGCCAGCCTGAAGATCGGCCGCGCCGAGTTCTACGCCAGCCGCGCCGTACTGCTGCACAACGCCAACCAGTCGCTGCGCCGGCTCGACACCTCGACCAGGGACGACACCGACCAGTGGTTCCAGTCCATCACCGAGACCGTCGAGCGCCTGCACACCGTGCAGAAGTCGCTGTCGGAGCAGATCGCCACCCGAAGCGCCGACATCGCCAGCAGCGACCGGCAGCTCGCCGCGATCAACATCGGCATCGTGGTCGGCCTGCTCGTCCTGGTCCTCGCGATCACCGCCCTGATGGCCGGCTCGCTGGTGCGCCCGCTGCGCCGTCTGCGCGGCGACGCTCTGAAGATCGCCGGCCAGACGCTGCCCGACCTGGTCAGGCAGCTCCGCAACACCGACGTCAGCCCCGAACAGCTGCACGTCCCGCCGATCGAGGTCAACTCCAAGGACGAGATCGGTGAAGTCGCCCGCGCCTTCGACGAGGTCCACCGCGAGGCCGTCCGACTGGCCGGCGAGGAGTCCAGGCTCCGCTCGAACGTCAACGCGATGTTCGTGAACCTGTCGCGCCGCAGCCAGACGCTGGTCGAGCGGCAGATCACCCTCATCGACGGCCTGGAGCAGGGCGAGCAGGACGAGCAGCGGCTCGGCAACCTGTTCAAGCTGGACCACCTGGCCACCCGCATGCGGCGCAACAGTGAGAACCTGCTGGTTCTCGCCGGTCAGGACCCGCCACGCCGCTGGAGCCAGCCGGTCAAGCTGGTCGACGTCGCCCGCGCCTCCCTCTCCGAGGTCGAGAACTACGAGCGCGTCGTCCTGGAGGTCCCCGAGGGCGTCTCCATCGCCGGCCAGGCCGTCAACGACGTCATCCACCTGCTGGCCGAGCTGGTGGAGAACGCGCTGTCGTTCTCCCCGCGCGAGACCCGCGTCCCCGTCTCCGGCAGCAGGATCGACGGCGGCGGGATCATGCTCTCCATCAGCGACTCCGGCATCGGCATGACCGGCGACGAGCTGGTCCAGGCCAACGAGCGCCTGACCGACGCCCCCACCGTGGACGTGTCGGTCTCCCGCCGCATGGGCCTGTTCGTGGTCGCCAGGCTGGCCCACCGGCACGGCATCAGGGTGCAGCTCCGCCCGCACGGCTCCGGCGGTCTGACCGCCATGGTCCTCATCCCCGAGTCGCTGCTCGGCGCGCAGCCGGCCGCGGTCGCCGGCGCGGGCGGCAACACCGCCGCCTCCGCCGGCCGCGAGGACGCCTTCGCCGCGTCCCAGCCCGCCGCCGGCGCCCAGCAGTGGCCCGGCGCCACGGGCTTCGGGCTCGCCCCCGGGCACCCGTCCTACCCGTCGTACCCGTCCGAGCCGGCCGGAGGGTCGTGGCCGTCGATGCCGGCCTCGCTGCCCTCGTCGATGCCGTCCTCCACGCCGTCCTCGATGCCGTCCGCCATGCCGCAGTGGCCCTCGACCGAGTCGACGAACACCGGCTCCGACTGGTTGCCGGACTCGTCGTCCGACGTCTGGGTGTCCTCGCGCGGCCCGGTCACCGGGGAGCACGCGCCGCCGCAGCGCGGCCTGCCGCCCGAGGAGTCGCGCCCCTGGTCGGCCCCGCAGGAGACGCCGCTGGCCGCGCCCAAGTACGACTACCCCGAGACGGAGTCGGCCGCCACCGGTCCGATCCCCGTCGTCAAGCCCGCCTCCGGCGGGGACGAGTACCTGCCGATCTTCGCCGCGGTGGAGTCGGCCTGGTTCGACCAGGGCGAGCCCAGCGCCACCTGGGGTTCGGCCAAGGCCGACGCCGGCTGGAGCGCGGCGGCGTCCGTGGTGGAGCCCGCACGCGACGGCTCGACGGCGGCCGGGCTGCCCAAGCGGGTGCCCAAGGCCAACCTGGTGCCCGGATCGGCGGACACGGCGTCCGCGCCCAAGGGCGTGGCTCCCATGCCGTCGGTCTCTCCGGACCGGGTGCGCAGCAGGTTGTCGAGCTTCCAGCAGGGCTTCCGAGCAGCGCGTGACGACATCAGCGAGGGCAGGACATACCAATCCGGCTCTAGGAACGACAGTAGGGAGGAGGGCGCGTGAATGACCTGAGCCACGCGGCACGCGGGGTTGACTGGTTAATCACCGACTTCGTCAGTACCGTCCCGGGGGTCGCGCACGCGGTGGTCGTGTCATCCGACGGGTTGCCGCTTGCGGCCTCGTCGGGTTTTCCGGCTGACCGGGCGGATCAGCTGGCTGCGATCGCGTCGGGGCTGGTGAGCTTGACGCAGGGTGCGGCCAGGGTGTTCGAGGGTGGTGCTGTCAATCAGACGATCGTGGAGATGCAGCGCGGGCTGATGCTGATCATGTCGATCAGTGATGGTTCGTGTCTCGCGGTGCTGGCGGCCCCTGACTGTGACATGGGGCTGGTGGCGTACCAGATGACGTTGATGGTGGATCGCGCCGGTCAGGTGCTGACTCCGGCGGTGCGTGCGGAACTGCGCGCCAGCCAGACCAGGTGATGTAGGTGACGGATTCCTGGAACAGCGGCGGTTGGGAGCCCCAGCCGCCGGTCAGCTCGGACCCGGCCTCGCCGGTACGCCCGTACGCGGTGACGGGCGGGCGTACCGCGCCCAAGGTCAAGCTGGCCATGGAGGCCCTGGTCTCGTCGGCGACCGCCGAGCACCGGGAGTTCTCCCACATCACCCCCGAGTACAAGGCGATCAGCCAGCTCTGCCGCCAGGTCCGGTCGGTGGCCGAGGTGTCGGCGCTGCTGCGGATCCCGCTCGGGGTGGTGCGTGTTCTGATCGCTGACATGGCGGCCGAGGGCCTGGTGCGGGTGCACCAGCCCGCGCTGGATGCGGGTAGGCCGGACGTCAACCTGCTGGAAAGGGTGCTCAGTGGACTTCGCAGGCTCTAGCCCCGGTCTGACCTCGACGAAGATCGTCGTGGCCGGCGGCTTCGGCGTGGGCAAGACGACGTTCGTCGGCGCGGTCTCGGAGATCATGCCGCTCACCACGGAGGCCGTCATGACCGACGCCTCCGCGGGGATCGACGACCTGGGCATGACGCCGCTGAAGTCGACCACGACCGTCGCGATGGACTTCGGCCGCGTCTCGCTCGACCGCGACCTGATCCTGTACCTGTTCGGCACGCCCGGACAGCACCGGTTCTGGTTCATGTGGGACGACCTGGTCCGCGGCGCCATCGGGGCCGTCGTCCTGGTCGACACCCGCCGCCTGGCCGACAGCTTCCCCGCGATCGACTATTTCGAGGAGGCGCAGCTCCCCTTCATCGTGGGGATCAACGGCTGGGACGGCACGTACGCCCACAGCGACTCCGAGGTCCGCGACGCCCTCACGCTGGCCCCCCACATCCCGCTGGTGCGCCTCGACGCCCGCCAGAAGGACTCGGTCAAAAGTGCTCTGATCAACCTCGTCGAGCACGCGTTGACCGTCCGGATGGCCGTGCCAGGCTGGAGCGGCTAGGAGAGCGGATAGGCTGAAGTCTTAGACGTACATTCGCTTCGAGGACTGGCCAACCACGTGTTCGAGACGCTTTCCGACCGGCTGACATCGGTCTTCTCCTCCCTCCGATCCAAGGGTCGGCTGTCCGACGCCGACATCGACGCCACCACCCGCGAGATCCGCATCGCCCTGCTTGAGGCAGATGTCGCGCTCCCGGTGGTCAAGACGTTCGTCGCCCAGGTCAAGGAGCGCGCCCGCGGCGCCGAGGTCTCCCAGGCGCTCAACCCGGCGCAGCAGGTCGTCAAGATCGTCAATGACGAGCTGATCGAGATCCTCGGCGGCGAGACCCGCAGGCTCCGCTTCGCCAAGACCTCGCCGACGGTCGTCATGCTCGCGGGTCTCCAGGGCGCCGGTAAGACGACCCTGGCCGGCAAGCTGGCCCGGTGGCTGCGCGACCAGGGGCACGCGCCCATGCTGGTCGCCGCCGACCTCCAGCGGCCCAACGCGGTGCAGCAGCTCCAGGTCGTGGGCGAGCGCGCCCAGGTCGCCGTCTTCGCGCCCGAGCCCGGCAGCGGCGTCGGCGACCCGGTCGCCGTCGCCCGCCGCTCGATCGACGAGGCCCGGCGCCTCAACCACGACGTCGTCATCATCGACACCGCCGGCCGCCTGGGCATCGACCAGGAGATGATGAAGCAGGCCGCCGACATCCGCGACGCGGTCCGCCCCGACGAGGTCCTGTTCGTGGTCGACGCCATGATCGGCCAGGACGCCGTCACCACGGCCCAGGCGTTCATGGACGGCGTCGGCTTCGACGGCGTCGTGCTGACCAAGCTCGACGGCGACGCCCGCGGCGGCGCGGCGCTGTCGGTGCGGCACATCACCGGCCGCCCGATCATGTTCGCCTCCACGGGCGAGAAGCTGGAAGACTTCGACGCCTTCCACCCCGACCGGATGGCCTCCCGCATCCTCGACATGGGTGACATCCTCACCCTGATCGAGCAGGCGCAGAAGACGTTCGACGAGGAGCAGGCCGCCAAGATGGCGGGCAAGCTCACCTCGGGCGAGAACTTCACGCTCGACGACTTCCTCGAGCAGATGATGATGGTCCAGAAGATGGGCCCGATCAAGAACCTGCTCGGCATGATGCCCGGCATGGGGCAGATGCGTGACCAGCTCAACTCCATCGACGACCGCGACCTCGACCGCATCGCCGCCATCATCCGCTCGATGACGCCCGGCGAGCGGCAGGACCCGAAGATCATCAATGGCTCCCGCCGAGCCCGCATCGCCGCCGGCTCCGGCGTCACGGTCAGCGCCGTGAGCAACCTCGTCACGCGCTTCTTCGAGGCGCAGAAGATGATGAAGCGGGTGGCCGGGGGCATGGGGCTTCCGGGCATGCCCGGCGGGCGCGGGAAGGCGTCCAAGGCCCAGAAGAAGGCCAAGAAGGGGCGGCGCGTCAGCGGCGACCCGCGCAAGGCGGGCCTGGAGAAGTCGGCGTCCTCGTCCCCCGACGGCGAGGGCGGCGCGCCCAAGGCCGGGGGAGTGCTGGGGAACCTGGGCGGCAAGCTCCCGCCCGGCATCGAGCTGCCGCCTGGCTTCGACCCGTCGAAGCTGAAGCTGCCCGGCCAGAAGTAGGCGATCGGGGCGGGCGACGCCCGCCCCCGCCTGCCGCGCTCCTGAAACCCGACGCACCCCGGACCGACATCGGTCGCGGGGTGCGCGTGTGTGGGGCGGGCGGCCCGCTCTTAGAGCCTGCTGACGAAGGCTTAAGTCACGGTGGGCATGGGCCCGTAGAGAGCCGGTCCGATCTTGTTGATGTAGCCCTGATGGGACCATTGGGAC
>NZ_JBEYTJ010000004.1:0-18817 GCF_040642995.1 Nonomuraea sp. NPDC047529
GTCCTTCGACGCCGACGCCGGGAGCGGCGGCCGGTTCGGCCCGCCGCCGACCGTGACGCCCGCGCCGGGCAGCACCGGCCGCAGCCCCCGCATCGCCGCGTCCACCCGGTCCTGCTCGGCGGCGTCCCTGACCCGTACGTCCACGTCGAACCGGGCCCGCGCCGGCACGGTGTTCACCGTGGTGCCCGACTCCAGGCGGGTCGGGGTTACGGTCGTGCCCAGCGCGGGATCGGCCAGCGCCGCCACGGCCGCGATCTGGTGGGTCACCTCGACCGTCGCGTTCACGCCGCGTTCGGGATCCAGCCCGGCGTGCGCGGCCCGGCCCCGCACCAGCACCTCGTACCGGGAGACGCCCTTGCGCTCGGTCTTCAACGCCCCGCCCGGCCCGGCGGCCTCCAGCACCAGCGCCGCCGCGCACCCGCGCGCCTCCTCCTCGACCAGCTCCCGCGAGGTGGGGGAGCCGGGCTCCTCGTCGCCGGTGACGAGCAGGGTCACGCCGTCCAGGTCGTCCAGCGCCGCCAGCGCGTGGAAGGCCATCACCAGCCCCGCCTTCATGTCGAAGCACCCCGGCCCGCGCAGCACGCCGTCGCGCACCTCGAACGGGTGCCGCTCCAGCGAGCCGACCGGCCACACCGTGTCGTGGTGGCCGAGCAGCAGCACCCGCGGCTCGCCGCCGAACCGCCAGCGCAGATGGGTACGCCCGCTGATGACGACGCGCTCGGCCGCGGCCCCCAGGCGGGCGGCGCCGACGTCGGCGACGGTCGTGGCGCTGCGGGCGACCGCGGCCAGGTCGCCCGACGGCGACTCGCAGCGTACGAGCCGCTCGATGTCGTCGATCATCGCGGCCTCGCGGGCCCGGTCGGACGTGGTACGGCGTGGTGTCATGATGGCAGCCTCCGGTCGGACGGACCGCCCATCATCGTGAACCACGACGCGGACGGGCCTGTCGCACCGGCCAACATCGGCCCGCCCCGTTGGGCCCCGCCGACGACCGCCCCCCGACGACCGCCCGGCTACGTGAGGTCGGCGAAGCGCTCGACGTCCTCCGTACGGCCGGAGACGATGATCACGTCGCCGTAGCCCAGCTCGGTGTCGGAACCGGCGTAGGTGAACTCCTCCTCCGCGCTCTTGACCGCCACCACGGTGACGCCGTGCTTGCGGCGCAGGTTGGAACGGCCGAGCGGCACCCCGATGTACTCCTTGGGCGGCCGGGTCTTGGCCATCGCGAAGTTCTCGTCCACCTGCATGAAGTCCAGCATGCGGCCGGTCACCATGTGGGCCACCCGCTCGCCCATGTCGTGCTCGGGGAAGACGACGTGATGGGCGCCGATCCGCGCCAGGATCCGGCCGTGCTGGCGGCTGACGGCCTTGGCCCAGATGTCGTCGATCTCCAGCTCGATCAGCAGCGACGTGGTCAGGATGCTGGCCTCCAGGTCGCCGCCGATGGCCACGACCGCCCGGTAGAAGTCGGGCACGCCGAGCTGGCGCAACGTCTCCAGGTCGGTGGAGTCGGCGGTGGCGATGTGGGTGATCTGCCCGGCCAGGCTCTGGGCGACCTTGGGCCGGTTGTCGATGGCCAGGACCTCGGTGCCGCGCCGGGTGAGCTCCAGGGCGAGCGAGGTGCCGAACCGGCCCAGGCCGATGACCACGACGGGGTCTGTCTTCTTGTCAGCCAACGATGACACGTTCCTCGGGTAGTTCGTACCGACGGGTGCGCTCCTTCAGGGCGAGCGCGGAACCCAGTGTGAGCGGGCCGATGCGCCCGATGAACATCAGCGCGACCAGCAGCACCTGCCCGGCCGGCGTGGCCTGGGAGGTGATGCCGGTGGACAGCCCGTTCGTGCCGAACGCCGAGACGACCTCGAACAGCACCTGGTCCAGGCTGTGGGGAGTGATGGCGAGCAGCAGGTAGGTCGAGACGGCGACCAGGACGACGCCGATCATCGTGATCGAGATGACCTGACGCTGCGCGGACTCGGCCAGGCGCCGGTGGCCGATGTTCACCCGCGGCTCTCCCCGCAGCTCGGCCCAGATGATGAACACCAGCAGCCCGAACGTGGTGACCTTGATGCCGCCCGCCGTGCCGGCGCTGCCGCCGCCGATGAACATCAGCAGGTCGGTGGCGAGCAGGCTGCTCGGGTAGAGCTGGCCGATGTCCAGGCTGTTGAACCCGCCCGAACGCGGCATGACCCCGGTGAAGAACGCGGCCAGCAGCTTGCCGGAGTCGTCGAGCCCGCCGAGCGTCCTGGGGTTGCGCCACTCGGTCACCAGGAAGATCAGCGTGCCCACCGCGAGCAGGACGAGCGTCACCCCGACGGTCACCCGGGTGAGCACCGACCAGCGGCTGGGCCGGCGCCAGGCGCGGGCCAGCTCGAACACCACCGGGAAGCCCAGCCCGCCCACGATCACCGCCAGCGCGATCGGCAGGCAGATCCACGCGTCGCTGACGAAGCGCATCATGTTGTCCGGCCACAGCGCGAACCCGGCGTTGTTGAACGCCGACACCGCGTGGAACCAGCCCAGGTACATGGCGCGGCCCAGCGGCTCGCCGTAGCCCGTGACGAAGCGCGCGGTGAGCAGCGCGGCGACGATCAGCTCGGACACGAGGCTGAAGATGACCACGTTGCGCACCACGCGCCGCACGTCGGACATGCTCAGCGTCTTCGTCTCGGCCTGGGCGAACATGCGGGCGCGCAGCCCCAGCCGGCCCGCCACCAGGACGGTGAACAGCGTGGCCATCGTCATGATGCCCAGGCCGCCCACCTGGACCAGCCCGGCGATCACCACCTCCCCGGCCACCGACCAGTGCGTGGCGGTGTCCACCACGACCAGGCCCGTCACGCAGACCGCGGACGTCGCGGTGAACAGCGCGGTCAGCCAGCCGGCCGGCTCGCCGTCGGCCGTGGCCATCGGCGAGGTCAGCAGGGCCGTGCCGGTCAGGATGAAGGCGGCGAACCCGGTGGCGATGACCTGCGCCGGGTGGTGGAACCGGGACAGGAAGACGCCCGTCAGCCGCTGATGTCTCATGACGCGTTCCCTCCGGCCGCGGCCGCGCGGGGGGCATGATGTGAGGCGAGCACGATCAGACCGTAGACCACCCGGCCACTGCTGCCGCAAACGCGTCCGGAGCCGGGACGGGGATCGTGTCGCGCCGGGGCGCTGCGGCTAAAAATGCGACAAAAACGATTCGGCATCGGGAAAGCCGTGCAGGTCACGTCAGTAGAGTGACAGTCACGTAGGTGATCACGAACGGGGCGCGATCGGCATGCTGGGGGAGGACACGCCGTACCCGATGCTGGTCGCCGACGCCTCGGGCGCCGTCGAGCGGGCGAACGCCGCCGCCCGGTCGCTGCTGGGCGGCGCGGCAATGATCGGGCCGGAATGGCTCGCCCGCGCCCACCACGAACTCTGCGCCCGCCTGGCCGCCCCGCCCGGCGCCGGAAGCACGCCCGACGCCGAGGGCGAGCCCCGGCCCGTCCGGGGGCCGGTCGGGGAGCGGGTGTTCGAAGCTCATCCCGTGCACGCCGGCCGCGACCGCGTCACCTGGTGGCTGGTCGACGTCACCGAACGGGAGCACGCCATGGAGGTGCTGCGGGCCGAGCGGGACTCGGCCGCGTCCATGGTGGCGGCCGCCACCGAGCTGCTGTCCTCGCTCAACCTCGACCGCTGCCTGGAGGCGGTCGCCCGCCTGGCCGTGACGCACCTCGCCGAGGCCGCCCGGGTCGTCGTGCCGCTGGGCCGCCGGTACGAGGTCGCCTACCACGACGCCGGCGGCGAGGCCGTGCGCAGGAACCTGGACCTCGATCCGCGGGACCTGCCGGGCCTGGCCGAGGCGCTGCGGGCCTTCCCGCCGGTGCCCGCCCGCTGGGTCGACCCCGAGCGGGCGCCCGGCTGGGTGCTGGGCGAGGGGCACGACGGGATCCGTTCGGTGGTGGTGATCTCGCTGCCCGGCTACGGCCTGCCCGCCGGCGCGCTGATCCTGCTGCGCGGCTCGACCGGCTTCTCCCCGGCCGAGGAGGTGTTCGCGCGGCTGTTCGTGGCCCGCGCCGGCACGGCGATCTCCATCGCCCGCGTGTACGCCGAGCAGGGGGCCGTCACCGAGACGCTGATGGCCGACCTGCTGCCGCCGATGACGCCGTACCTGGACGTCGCCGACGTGGCGGCCCGCTACCGGGCGGCGGGCCACGGCGCGCTGGTCGGCGGCGACTTCTACGACGTGCACCCGGTCGCCGGTTCCGGCGGGACGGCGCTGGTGGTCCTCGGCGACGTCTCCGGCAAGGGGCTGGAGGCCGCCGTGCTCACCGGCAAGATCCGCAACACGCTGCGCGCCCTGCTGCCGCTGGCCGACGACCACCAGCGCGTGCTGGAACGGCTCAACGAGGTGCTGCTCGCCGAGTCCAGCCCGCGGTACGTCACGCTCGTGCTGGCCGGGGTCGGGCGCCGCGGCCCGCGGCTGGAGCTGCGGCTGACCAGCGCCGGGCATCCGCCGCCGATGATCGTGCGCAACGACGGCCGGGTCGAGGACGCCCTCACCCGCGGCACCCTGATCGGCCTGCTGGAGGAGGTCACCAGCGTGACCGAGACGGTGCTCCTGGACCCCGGCGAGACCTGCCTGCTCTACAGCGACGGCGTCATCGAGGCCAGGGGCGGCCCGCTGGGCGACGAGCTGTTCGGCGACGACCGGCTGCGGGAGGAGCTGCGGCAGTGCGCCGGCATGCCGGCCGCGGCCCTGGCCGAACGCGTCCAGATGCTCGCCTCGCAGTGGGCGGGCGAGCGGGAGCGCGACGACATCGCCATCGTCGCCATCGGCGCGCCGCGCGAGGCGCCCGACGGCCCGGACGGCGGTCCTCCGGCGTGAAGAACGAGATCGAGCGCTGCGTCGAGACGCTGCGGGCGGCGGCGACGGCCGGCGACGAGTACGCCGCGATCGACGCCGCGCGGGCCGCCCTCGACGCCGGCGTGCCCCTGGAGACCCTGCTCATCGACGTCGTCGCCGTCGCGCAGGCCCGCGTGGGCCTGGACTGGGTGGCCAACCGGCTCACCGTCGCCCAGGAGCACACGGCGACCGCGGTCCACGAGCGGGTGCTCGCCGTGCTGGCCCACGATCCGGCCGTGCGCGGCCACCGTTCCGGGCCCGACAGGGGGCGGTTGAGCGTGGCGTGCGTGGACGGCGAGTGGCACACCTTCCCGGCCCGGCTGCTGGCCGAGGTGCTGCGGCTGCGCGGCTGGCAGGTGGATTACCTGGGCGCGCACGTCCCCACCGCGCACCTGGTCGTGCACGTGCACAGGACCGCGCCGGCCGCGGTCGCGCTGTCGGGCTCGATCGCCACCCGGCTGCCCGCCGCGCACGCCACCATCAGCGCCTGCCAGGCGGCGGGCACGCCCGTGCTCGCCGGTGGCGCCGCCTTCGGGCCCGACGGCCGCTACGCCCGCCTGCTCGGGGCCGACGCCTGGGCGCCGGACGCGCGGGCCGCCGCCGACCTGCTCGACGCCGGGCCGCCGCCGCGCCGGGCCATGACGGGGCTGGGCGCCGGACGGCGGCCGCACCTGGCCGGCCCCGAGTACACCGCGCTCACCGAACGGGCGCAGGAGCTGGTCAGAGGCGTCATGGACGAGCTGGACGAGCACGCGCCCGTCGCCGAGGGCCAGGAGCCGACCGGGCACACCGCCGAGGACGTCGCGTACGTCGTCGACTACCTCAAGGCCGCCGCGTACGTCAACGACCCCGGCCTGTTCACGTCCTTCACCGGCTGGATGGCGCACGTGCTGACCGCGCGCGGCGTGCCGGTGCGCGTCCTGGCCGTCACCCTGGACGCGCTGGACGTCCGTCTGAGGGACCTGCCGCTCACCCGCGAGCTCATCGTCCGGGCCCGCGCCGCGCTGCCGGACGGGCCCCGCTGACCGTTCCCGCCGGTCAGTCGCGCTCCTGCCACGTGCACAGGCAGGCGTGGTTGCCCTCGGGGTCGGCCAGCACCCAGAACCGCGGCGCCTCCTCCTCGTAGACCAGCCGGCCGCCCGCCGCCACCGCCGCGTCGATCCGGGGACGCACCTGCGCGGGTTCCACCCACACGTCGAGGTGCCAGCGCTGACGGGGCTCCTCGTCGCCGGACTGCTGGAACCACACGGTGGGCAGCGCGCCGGCCGGGTCGCGCAGGCCGCCCCCCGCGTCGGGCTCCATCGCCAGCACCGCCGCCCAGAACGGCCGGATCGAGTCCCGGGCGGGGGTGTCGAGGCCGAGGTCGAGCACGGAGACGGCCGCGGAGTCCAGGCCGACCCCCGCCTCGGCCGCCAGGGCCGAGACCGCGCGCGCCAGCCGCACGTCGCGGCCGGTGACCCCGCCCGTGTCGTGGCTGGTCAGCCGGACGTCGACATGGGGGTACCGCAGGTCGAGGTCGGGATGGTGGTCCATCTCCTCGGCCACCGCCCCGATGGCGTCGACGAGCGCGAGCCCGGCCGCGAACGTCCCGGTGCGGAGGCGGGTGTGCAGGGCGCCGAGCAGGTACGCCCACCCGGCCAGCCCCTCCTGTGCGATCTGCGGTCCGGTCAGCTTGGTCATGAGGTCATCTTCGCAGGCGCCGGCGAAGGCCTTCCGCGTCCCGTTCCGCGCGGACGGCAGGCGGCGCGACCGTCTCCGTCAAGCGACAGACAGCCCGCGCACGCTCGGCTACCGTCCGGAGTATGGCGAACGACGGCGAGCGGGAAGAGCTCCCGATCTGCGGCACCTGCATGGGCGCGGGCGGCGAGTGGATCGACCGGAACGGCGAGTCGGAGCAGCAGTCCACCTGGAGGTCGTGCAAGTCGTGCAGCGGGACGGGCCGTAGGTGACGGACCCGATCACCTGCCCCGAATGTGAGGGCACCCGCGGCATACTGCTCGGGGACCTGTTCCTCACCTGCACGTTCTGCGGCGGCCTCGGCCGGGTGGGCGGCGCCGACGAGCCCGCCGAGCGCGGCGGCAGGCCCCCCGGCGGGCCGCCGCCGGCCTGGGAGCACAGGGTGTGGTCCGACCCGTGGATCGCCGAGCAGCTCGGCTGCCGCTTCTGCCTGGGCTCGAAGACGGTGACCCACATCAAGGCGGGCATGCTGGTGACCCTGCCGTGCAGGTGCGCCGACGACTGACACCACCTCGTCCCACAAGGACGGGCGGCGGCGCTAGTCGAGGCAGAACTCGTTGCCCTCGGGGTCGGTCATCACGATGTGACCGCCGCCGAACGGGGGCTCCGGCTCGTGCCGCCGCACCCGCGTCGCGCCCAGCCCGACCAGCCGCTCGCACTCGGCCTCCAGCGCCGCCATGCGCTCCTCGCCACGCAGCCCGGGAGCCGCCCGGACGTCGAGGTGCACGCGGTTCTTGGCGGCCTTGCCCTCCGGCACCCGCTGGAAGAACACCCGGGGGCCGTGCCCGTCGGGGTCCTCGATGGCCGACCTGGTGTCACGCTCCTCCTCGGGGACGCCGACCCGGGCGAGGAAGTCGTCCCACGCGGCCAGCGGGTCGGCGCCCTCGGGCAGCTCGACCCCGGGCGGGCCGGGATGGACGTAGCCCAGCGCGTCGCGCCAGAACGTGGACAGCGCCTTGGGATCGTGGGCGTCGAAGGTGACCTGGACGTGGCGGCTCATGTGACATCACTCCATTCGGTGCGGCGGACTTTCCCGGGAACACTGTGCCAGCACCGACCGACAGAACCGGTCCGCTGTCAGCCCAGCGTCGCGGCCTCTTCACGCAGCCACTCGACCAGGGTCGGCACCAGCGGGTGGTCGCGCCGCCGGGCGGTGGCGACCCCGATGTAGCGCACGGGACGCGGCGGGTTCAGCGGCACGACGGCCAGGCCGGGCGTCCCGCGCGCCAGGCAGATGGACGGCACCAGGCTGACGCCGAGCCCGGCCGCCGTGAGCGCCTGCGCCAGGTGGTAGTCGCTGGTGGAGCCGCTGACCCGCAGCTCGAACCCGGCCGCCGCCGCGTAGCCGCGCAGGAACGCCTCCGTCTTGGAGCAGCCGATCACCCACGGCTGCTCGGCCAGCTCGGTCAGGTCCAGCGACGCCCGCCCGGCCAGCGGGTGGGCGGCCGGCAGCGCGACCGACAGCGGGTCCTCGGCCAGCGGCGTCCAGCTCAGCCCCGTACGGTCGCCGGGCAGCACCGGCAGCGGTCCGGCGAAGTGGTAGGCGACGGCCAGGTCCGCCTCGCCCCGCCGGACCAGCGGCAGGCTGTCCTCCGGCTCCCGCTCGACCACGTTCGTCTCGACCTGCGGATGGGCGGCGACGAACCGCGCCAGCACGCCGGGCAGCAGCGCGCGGCCCCCGCTGGTGAACGTGGCCACGGTCAGCCGTCCGCGCCCGGAGGCCAGCTCGTCGATCCGCTCCCGGGCGTGCCGCAGCTCGGCCGCGATCGTCTCGGCCGTCTCCACCAGCAGCCGGCCCGGCTCGGTGAGGGCCACGCCACGGGTGCTGCGGGTGACGACGGCGGTGCCGAGCTGCCGTTCCAGCGCGGCGATCTGCTGCGAGACGGCGGACGGCGTGAGCAGCAGCGCGGCCGCCGCCCGGTTGAAGCTGCCGTGCGCGGCCACCTCCCGCAGCACCCTGAGCCGATGGGCGTCGATCAACAGTTCTCCTTAACACGAGGCCGGCAAATCACCACTACCACTGCTGACCCCGTCCGGGCCAGTCTTGGCGGCATGCGACAGATCTGCGTCATCGGCGGCAACCGCTACTTCGGCCGCCGCCTGATCCGCCTGCTGCTCGACGGCGGCGACCACGTGACCGTGGTCAACCGGGGCTCGGCCGCGCCGCCGTCCGGCGCCGAGCACGTCGTCGCCGACCGGGCGGACGCGGCGGCCCTCGCCCGCGCCCTGGCCGGGCGGACCTTCGACGCCGTCGTGGACCAGGTCTGCTACACGCCGCTGCACGCCGACGTCGCCCGCCGCGTCTTCGCCGGGCGCGCCGCCCGGTACGTGATGACCTCCACCATGGAGGTCTACGACCCGGCCACCTCGACGTCCCTCCGGCCGCCGGCCGTGGCGCCGGTGGCCGAGGAGGTCGTCGAGGCCGCGTCCTGGCCGGTGGACCTGGGCCTGCCGTGGGGGTCGCCGGACGAGCTGTCCCGGCTGCTCGGCGAGGCGGGCGCGTACGCGGAGGGCAAGCGGCAGGCCGAGGCGGTGTTCGCCCGGGACCCGGCCTTCCCGTTCGTCGCCGTGCGCAGCGCCCACGTCCTGGGCGGCGGGGACGCCGACTTCACCGGACGCCTGCGCCACTACGTGGACCGCGTACGCGCCGGGCTGCCGGTCGCCGTGCACCGCGACCCGGCGCCGACGTCGTTCGTCCACCACGCGGAGATCGCCGCGTTCCTGCACTGGACGGCCACGGGGACCGACGTCACCGGCGCGCTCAACGCCGCCTCCCACGGTTCGCCGACCGTCACCGGCCTGTGCGCGGAGATCGCCGCCGTCACCGGCTCGCCGGTCCCCGCCTACCGCGTCGTGGACGGCGGCGAACCGGCCTCGCCGTTCTCCTTCGACCGCTCCTACGCCCTCGACAACGGCCGGGCCGCCGCGCTCGGCTTCCCGTTCACCGACGTCACGACGTGGCTGCCGGAAGCCGTCACCGCCCTCCTCCCGCTACCGCCCTCCTCCTGAAGCCGCCCTCCTCCCGGAAAGCCGAACAACCATGATCACCCGCCGCATCGGAACCGCCGAGGTCAGCGCCGTCGGCCTCGGCGCCATGCCGCTGTCCATCGAGGACCGCCCCGACCGTGCCCGCGCGATCGCCACCGTGCACGCCGCCCTGGACGCGGGCGTCACCCTGATCGACACGGCCGACTCCTACCACTGGCACGCCGGCGAACGCGGCCACAACGAGGAGCTCATCGCCGAGGCCCTGGCCGCCCGGCCCGGCGACGCCTCCGGCGTGCTGGTCGCCACCAAGGGCGGGCGCGGCCGTCCCGGCGACGGCGCCTGGACGGTCGACGGCCGTCCCGACCACCTCAGGGCCGCCTGCGAGGGCTCCCTGCGCCGCCTGGGCGTCGAGGCGATCGGCCTCTACCAGCTGCACAAGCCGGACCCGGCCGTCCCGTGGGCGGAGTCGGTGGGCGCGCTGCGCGACCTCCTCGACGCGGGGCTCATCCGCGCGGCCGGCGTCTCCAACGTGACCTGCGAGCAGATCCACGAGGCCAGGGCCGTCCTCGGCGACTCCCTCGTCTCGGTCCAGAACCGCTACAGCCCCCGGCACCGCGACAGCCTGCCCGAACTGCGGCTGTGCGACCGCCTCGGCATCGCCTTCCTGCCGTGGAGCCCCCTCGGCGGCATCGCCCGCAGCTCCCTGGACGGCCCCGGCGCCGCCCCGCCGCGCACCCCCTTCCACGAGGTGGCCGAGGAACGCGGCGTCACCCCGCAACAGGTCTGCCTGGCCTGGCACCTGGCCCACTCCGAGCACGTCGTCCCCATTCCGGGCGCCAGCCGTCCGGAGTCGGTCCGGGCGTCGGCGCGGGCGGCGGCCCTGACCCTGACGCGGGACGAGCTGCGCCGGCTCGGACTGGCCGCCGACGTAACGGATGCGTAGTCGTATGACTACCCTGCGCTTGTGCGGCGGCGTCGTGGTGTGCTGACCTGGCCGCGTGAGCTCATGCCAGGACCGCGTGGTCCACGAGGTGCGCACCCTGATGGACCGCGGCATCGCCGCCGAGCACCTCGGCGCCGCCGTGTCCGCCGCCATCGCCCCGCTGCTCCGGCACGACGCGCTGCGCCTGGTCGGCACCAGCCCGGCGACCGGGCTCGGGCAGGGCTCGTTCAGCTTCTGGCATCAGTACGAACGCGAGCTCGCCGTCTCCCTGCTCGCCTACCGCCGCGCCCACGGCGACCCCTGCCGGCCCGCGTCCCTGGCCCGGCTGCGGGTGCCGGTCGCGGTGGCAGGGGCCGAGGAGGGGGCGCGGCGGGCGTTCGCTGCCTGCGGCGCCTCCTGCGAGCTGCGGCTGCTGCTGCGTGACGCGCGCGGCGGCGTCTGGGGCCTGCTCGGGCTGGTACGCGCCTGCGACGCCCCGCCGTTCACCGAGGACGACCAGCGCCGGGCGACGCTGCTCGCCCCCGCCCTGATGGCCGTGCTGCGCGGGTACGTCACCGCCGCCCCGCTCGCCCCCACCGTGCCCGCCCTGCCCGCCGGGGTGATCGTCGTCGGCCCCGACCGCGAGATCCGCGCCGTGACGCCGCAGGCCCAGGTGTGGCTCGACCGGCTGCGCCGCCCCGACCGGCACGGCGTGCACGCGTGGCTCGCCGACACGTTCGTCACCGCCCTGGCCGCCGACGCCGCCGAGCACGCGCGCGGCGCGGACGCCGCCCGGCCGATCATCTGCGCCCCCGCCGCCCGCTACGGCCGCTGGCTCGCGGTCGAGGCCCAGGCCCTGGACGCGGAGGGCACGGGCGACGTGGCCGTGGTGATCCAGTCGGCCGTGGGCGGGTTGATGCTGCCCTCGTTCTGCGACTGGTACGCCCTCACCCCACGCGAGCGCGGCGTCCTGGACCTGCTGTGCGGGGGAGCGGCGCCGAAGCAGATCGCCCGGCTGCTCGACCTGTCCGGACACACCGTGCACGACCACCTCAAAGCGGTCTTCCGCAAGACCGGTGCGAGCGGCCGCGACGAGCTCATGGCCGCCTTCACCACCTGAACGCCATCCCCAACACTGGGGGGCTGTCCGGGCCGCCGCCCCACCCGACCATGAAGGAGTACGCAGCACTACCAGGGGAGGCACCCGTGACCCAGATCTCAACCCCCGCCCGCCGCCAGGTCGAGCGCTTCCTGGAGTTCTCCGACCACGTCGGAGGCCTGGAGGAGGCCGACGTGCTGGCGCTCCTCCGCGACCACGGCATCACCACGCTGGAGGCGCTCGTCGCCAAGGCGGTCAGGGCGCCGCGCTCGGCCCAGCCCGTGCCGATGGACCCGGCCCGGGCGCTGACCCGGCCCAAGCCCGCGCCCGCGCGGCCCGTCACCCACCCCGCGCCCGCCATGGCGGTGGTCGTGGACGGCGTCGAGCACGACCCGGCCGACCTGACGCGCTTCGACGGCCGCCCGCTGACCTACCTCTACCACCCCGAGCGCCTGACCGCGCTCACCGACGACACCGCGCTCAACGGCGCCCTGTGGGCCTCGGCGCAACTGCGGGACCCGCGCCCGGCCACGCAGGGCGAGGTGCAGATGTTCGAGCACGTGGAGTACGCCGGCGACTGGCTCTGGTGCCCCGCCCGCCGGGGCCTGAACGACCTGACCGACGTCTACCACGGCCCGCTGCACCTGCACGACTGGAACGACGTCATCAGCTCCATGGGCGGCACGAACTGCACGGTCCGCTACTACGAGCACATCAACTTCGGCGGCAGCTCCATCCTCGTCGCCCCCTTCTCCGACATCCCGACCCTCGTCCCCAGCGGCTGGAACGACCGGATCTCCTCGGTCTGGAACCACGGCTGACCTCTTCCTCCACCGGTTCGTCCACCGGCCCTCCCCGGCGGACGGCGACGCCGCGCACCCGTCCCGTCGGTGGGTGCGCGGCGCCGTCGCGGGTCAGGCGGCCCGGGTGCGGTGCGAGCGGAGCGCGGCCAGGACGCCGGCGGGGTTGACGATGCCGTAGCCGTAGTCATGGTCGAAGCCGACCGTGCTGCGGTCCTCGGCGGTGCGGTTGAGCAGCGTGCGAAGCTGCGCGGGCGAGATCTTGGTCGACGGGTGGCGGGTGCGCAGGGCGGCGATGACGCCGGCGACGACGGGGCAGGAGGTGGACGTGCCGGTGTCGGGGGTGCCGGGCCCACTGGCCTCGGAGCCGGTGTAGTGGGTGTAGGCGGCCAGGTCGGGCTTGTGGTCGCCGAGCCGGGCCGGCCCCTGCGAGGAGTAGCCGACGCGCTCGCCGTGGGTGTCGACCCCGGCCACCGTGACCACCTTCGGATGGCCGTTGCCGCCCACGATGTCGGTGTACCCGCAGCTCGCCGCCGGGCAGTCGCGTCCGCAGTTGCCCGCCGCGAACACGATGTCGGCCCCGGCGTGCTCCAGGCTGGAGATCATGACGTTGAACGGGTGCGACGGGTTGTCGGAGTAGTTGCCGGGGTGGCCGGGCGGGAAGTCCTGCTCCGGGTTGTACAGGCCCCAGCTGTTGCTGACGACCAGCGAGCGCGACTCGGCCGGCATCGCCTCCAGAAGCCCGCGCAGATGGGTGTAGGCGGCCACGGCGTCGGACAGCATGCCCTCGACCGTGCCCTTCCTGCTCTGCAGGACGGCGACGTCGAGCAGCGTCGAGCGCGGGGCGGCGATCTGGGTGTTGAACGCGCACAGGCTGCCGTGCTCCACCGGGTAGCGCCCCGGCGTGGGCGTGACGCCCGGCGGGGCCCAGCTGCGCCCGGCGTCGAGGGTGACCTGACGGCCGAGCTTGATGCTCACGTGGTCGGCGTTGACGCCGCCGTCCACGACCGCCAGGGTGACGCCGTGGCCGTCGTAGCCGGCCGCGCGCAGGTCGGAGGCGTGCAGCAGCCGTTCGACGTCGTGCCAGTCGCCGACCGGGCCGGTGTCGGCGCAGGTGAGGTTGGGATGGATGGCGGGGTCGGCGAACACGCCGACGATCTCGCGTACGGACGACGACAGCAGCGCCAGCCTGGACGTGAGGTCGTCGTCGGAGAGCTCGCCGCGCACGAGCACGCTGGCGTGCTCGGCCGACAGGGAGAAGCCCAGCGGCCGGCTGAGCGACGACAGGCCGCCTGAGGGCGAGGCGGGCAGCGGACGCGGCAGGGCCAGCGGGGCGAACGCCTGGTCCAGGACGATTCCCGGCAGGTCACCTGCCACGTCGGCGACCGTGGCGGTGACGCCGGGGTCGAGGACGGCTTCGACGGTTTCACGGGCGGGGCGGAGCTGGATCAGGACACGCAACGCTCCACCTCCTTTCCGGGGACGGGGATGGGACACTCGTTGCTTGCCCTTGTAAATACCCACTGTAGTAGATTAACTACTTACAGTAGTGTCAGCACTTCATTGCCCCGGAGGTCACCTCTTTGTCGCCGTCCTGGGGCGTCGTCGGGGTCCGGCGGGTCGCGGTCTGGGCGAGGAGCGCGCCGGACAGCACGATCACGCCGCCGGCGATCTGGAAACCGTCCAGGCCCTCGCCGAGCAGCCCCCAGGCCGCCACCGCCCCGCCGATGACCTCCAGCGACGCCACCGTGGCGCCCACCGCGGCCGACAGCCGCCGCACCGCGTTCACCCCCAGGATGTAGGCGACCACGCTGGCGACCACCACCATCCACAGGAAGGCCAGCGGCACGGGCAGCGTCAGGGCCCCGGGCGCGGGAGTGGCCGACTCCGTGAACGCCGCCCATCGCAGCTCCCACGGGCGGGCGACCGGGACCAGCACCAGGGCCGCGCCCGCCATGCCCCAGGCGACGAGCCCGAGCGGATCGACGTCGTCCCCGAAGCTGTCGTTCATCAGGAAATATCCGGCGGAGCACGCCGCGGCCAGCAGGCCCAGGGCCAGGCCGAGCGCGTCCAGCCGGAGGTCGTGCCACACCTCGGCGACGATCCCGAGGCCGGCCAGGGCGACGAGCGCCCCGGCGTAGGCCGCCCGTGGGAGCCGGATCTTGCGTACCAGCCGCACCCAGGCCGCCACCATCACCGGGGCCACGTAGACCAGCAGCAGGGCGACCCCCACCGGCAGACGGGTGATCGCGGCGAAGTACAGCGACTGCACCCCGGCCACCGCCATGACCGCATACAGGGCGAAGAACGGCCACCTGGACCGCGGGATGCGCAACGCGCCCGGCCTGACCACGGCCAGCACGGCCAGCAGCAGGAGCCCCGCCGCCGTCATCCGCGCCCACACGGCCTCGATCGGCGTCAGCCCCGCCGCGACGAGGTACCTGGCCATCGGCCCCGAGAACGCGAAACACGCCGAGGACCCGAACGCGAGGGCCGGCCCCGCATATCTCATGCCGCACCACCAAGATCGTCACGACTGCCGGGAAGTCACGACCCTGACACGTCCCGCGGCGCGGGGGCAACGCGATTACCCGCCCCCCGGACGCCCTCTAGCATTCCCCTGTGACCACCTACGACGACCACGACGCGTTCGAGTACCTGAACTTCTCGGCCCTGCCGCAACGCCAGCAGCGCATCCTGGCCACGATCCGCGACTGGGTGGTCAGGCACGGATACCCGCCGAGCACCCGCGAGCTCGGCCAGGCGGTCGGGCTGCGCTCGCCCTCGTCGGTCTCCAGACACCTGAGGAGCCTGGAGGAGAAGGGCTTCCTCAGCCGCGGCACGACGATGACCCGCCCGATCGACGTGCGGCTGTTCCTGCGGCCGCCGTCGCCGGAGCCGTCCGGCGAGCTGGTGAGCGTCCCCGTGGTCGGCGACATCGCCGCGGGCGCCCCCATCCTCGCCGACGAGCACCTCGACGACACCCTGACCCTGCCCCGCGACCTCACCGGCCGCGGCACCGTGTTCGGCCTGCGGGTGCGGGGCGACTCGATGGTCGACGCGGCCATCTGCGACGGCGACATCGTCGTGGTCCGGCAGCAGCCCGAGGCGCACTCCGGGCAGATCGTCGCCGCGATGATCGACGGCGAGGCCACCGTGAAGGTCTACCGGCGGCGCGGCGGGCACGTCCGGCTCGAACCGCGCAACCCCCGCTACGACGTCATCGACGGCGACCGGGCCGTGGTGCTGGGGATCGTGGTCTCGGTGATCCGCAGCGTGTGACCCCCGCCTCGGGCGTCAGGGCCTGGGGGCCCAGAAACGCTCGTGGTTGGCGGTGGTGGAGATCGTGCGGGTGTCGGCGCGGTCGAGGTAGAGGGCGCCGTTCAGGTGGTCGGTCTCGTGCTGGGCGATGCGCGCCGGCCAGCCGGACAGCTCCGTCTCGTACGGGCGGCCGTCCCCGTCCAGGGCCGACAGCCGCACCCGCGCGTGCCGGGGGACGACGGCGGTCAGCCCCTCCACGCTGAGGCACCCCTCGTGGAACGCCCGGTAACCGGACCCGACGGGCGTGACGACCGGGTTGACCAGCTCCAGAGGCGGCTGCGGGACACGCTCACGCTCGGCGGCGAGGTCGGGCGGCAGCTCGGCGGGGTCCTCGATGACCGCCAGCGCGAGCGGGATGCCGACCTGCGGCGCGGCCAGGCCCACGCCGACGCCCGGCAGGTGCCGGAACATCGCGTCCAGCAGCTCGCGCAGGAGGGCGTCGGAGAGCTGGCCGTCGTACGGCTCGGCCGTCCGGCGCAGCACGGGGTCGCCGACCTGGGTGACCGACCAGGGCCTGGGGGCGGCGAGGAGGGCGTGCACCCGCTCGGTCAGCTCCTCGGCGCCCACGCCGTTCAGGTGTCTCATGGGGGTCCTTCCGCTCGACGGTCGTTCGCTCAGCAGACGGTAGAGCATGGGCGGTGACCCGGTTTCGGCGGGTAAAGAGGGCTAGAGGCAATCATAGAGTAGTTGATCCACTGCTATGGGTAATCATCGTTGCGGATGATCACGTAACGTCGCCGGGAGGCACCCATGTGCATGAGAACGATCGCCGTCTTCGGCCTGACCACGGTGGGGCTGCTGACGGCGGTGGCACCGGCGACGGCCGAGGACGGCAGCGCCGCCGCCGCGCCGTGCGTCGCCGCCCGGATCGAGGTCGCCAGTGGCTCCCCGGCCGGGGCGAGCGCCCTGCTCGACACCTCGGCGGTGCGGACGTTCCTGCAAGGGCTCGTCCGTCCGGCGGACCGGCCGGGGGCGCAGCCGCTCCCGGAGGACACGTCGTTCGCCGCGGCCGCCGAGTTCCCGGGCCTCCTCGACGCGCTCCTGCTGGACGTGGACGACTACGTGTTCCTGCTGGACGCGCAGGAGGACGTCCAACCGGCCAGGACGGGCGGCGACCCGGGCGACGTCGGCCCGGCGGGGACGGGCGGCGACCCGGGCGACGTCGCGCCGGCCACGAGCGGCGCGGACAGTGACGCGCTGGCCAGGCGGATCCTGGAGGCGCTCGTCGCCGACGCCCTGAGATGCCCCCCGCCGGCCACCGACCCCGCAGCCACCTCCGCAGCCACTTCCTCGGTCGCCACCTCCTCTGCCGCGGACTCCACCGACGTCGGCTTCTCGGACGTCGGCTTCTCGGACGTCGGCTGGTCGGCCGATCCGGAGGCGACGTCCCTCCTGGACTCCGAGGGAGCCACGGCGGTGCTCGAAGCGCTGATGAACCGGCCCGAGTCCTGCGTCACCGACGGCACCTCGACCATCCGCTCCTCCGACACCGGCATGTCGATCGCGGCCGACTCGTCCCAGGTGTCGCTGCTCGACGCGCTCGGCGTCCGAAGGATGCTGGACGTTTTGGTGGGCAGGCCGTCGGCGTGCGCCACCGAGGACGTGCCCCTGTCGGCGGCGACCACCGAGCAGGACCGGCCGAAGTCGCTCCTGGACGGCTTCGGCCTCGGCGCCCTGTTCTCCAAACTCCTCGGCTGACCGCCCCCCTGAGGGCTGACCCACCACTGCGGCGGGCCGGTCCTCGGGGGGGCGTGTCGGTGACGTCCCGGGATTTTCCGGTTGTTCGCGGGAGGGGCCGGGCGGGTGATCGCGTGGTAGGTTGCGGGCGAGCCTTGATCCTTTGGGGAGAAGGAGGCTGCGGCCGTGACAGGCACCAGCGACGAGACCATCCGACCGACGGCGTGGGAAGCGGCGTGGGAGGTGCTGGCCCCCGTCACGGACATGGTCACCCCGATGGCCGTACGCGTCGCGGCCACCCTGCGCCTGACCGATCTGATGGGCGGCGACGAGCTGCCCGTCGAGGAGCTGGCCCGCCGTACCGGCACCGACGCCGACGCGCTGGGGCGGCTGCTGCGCCACCTCGCCTGCCGCGGCGTCTACGCCGAACGAGAACCCGGCGTGTTCACGGTCAACGAGCCCGCCGCGCTGCTGGCCTCCGGCCACCCCTCCATGATGCGGGACCGGCTCGACCTGGACGGCTTCGGCGGGCAGATGGACGTCGCGTTCACCGGCCTGCTGCACACCGTCCGCACCGGGGAGCCGGCGTGGGAGACCGTGTTCGGCGTCCCGATCTGGAACCATCTCGCCGCCCATCGGGAGGTGGGCGAGTCGTTCGACGCCCTCATGGCCGCCGGGGCCGGCGACCTCACCGACGTGGCCGAGGGGTACGACTGGTCCGGCGTACGGCACGTCATCGACGTCGGCGGCGGCACCGGCGCCCTGATCGCCGAGCTCTTGAAGGCCCACTCCGGGCTCCGGGCCACGCTCGTCGACCTGCCGGACACGCTGGAACGCGGCCGGCGGTCCCTGACCGGGCTCGGGCTGGACGAGCGGTGCGCGTTCGTCCCGCAGAGCTTCTTCGAGCCGCTGCCCGAGGGCGGCGACGTCTACGTGCTCAGGCGCGTGATCCACGACTGGAGCGACGACGAGGCCGTACGCGTCCTGCGGCGCTGCGCCGACGCGGCCGGGCCGCACGGGCGGATCGTGGTGATCGAGTCCCGGGGCGGCTCCGGCGACGATCCGGCCATGTTCGCCGAGATGAACCTGCGCATGCTGGTCCTCAGCGGCGGCCGGGAACGAACGGTCGACGACTACGCCGCGCTCGCCGAGAGGGCGGGGCTCGACGTGGCGGAGGTGCGTCACACCCCGCTCGGCAACGTCATCCTCGACTGCGTCCCCGGGCCCGGCTGACCGGGCGCCCCCGGGCCCTCCGTCACCTCCGGCGCGATGGGACACTTGATCATCTGTAGGCGAAGGAGACCGCAGTGACCACCATCGAATGGGCCGAGCTGTCCGGGCGCCACCGGCCGGCGGAAGGCGCCCCCGGCCGGCCGGTCGCCGCGCCCCCCGGGGGT